>CAKSHG010000191.1 GCA_934456315.1 uncultured Oscillospiraceae bacterium
ATAGCGTCGCGGATAACGGTGTTGACGTTGTTCACTGCCTTGGAAACGCCCTTTCCGCCGAATCTGGACTTGTCGCCGTCGCGCAGCTCAAGCGCCTCGAACTCGCCGGTGGAAGCTCCGCTGGGAGCTGCTCCGCAGGCAATGGTGCCGTCTGCGAGCCATACCTCGGCCTCAACGGTAGGATTTCCGCGGGAATCGATTATCTCGCGCCCGATGACATTCTCGATCTCTAAATAGCTCATGTTGTGTACCTCTCTTTTATATTCTTCCGCAGCTGCGGAACGTTTTGCATTATTATGCCGTTTTTCCGGGACTGTATTCATCGGTCTGCCGCCGCCCGTGCACCAGACCAACGGCGTGACCAATGACTTATTCTCATTAGGTTAGTCTTTCCTAACCATAAGCATTATATCATAATTCCCGGGAAATTGCAACTGACATATCGCATGATATTCTTTCAACAGCTTTGTTGATGGTGAACAACTACACAGTAAACTTTCGGGTATTGAAAACAGGCTGCCGACGGGAATCCGCCGACAGCCTGATGTCAAGTGATGTCAATATTACTCTGCGTTCTTGAGCGCTTCGCTCTTGGACACCTTAGCGACCTTGCGCATTTGCAGCAGCACTACGACGATGTAGCAGCCGAGTCCGGTCAGGAACATTACTGCGTAGGTCATAGGGCTTATCGAAAGAGGCAGATATCCGGTCATCATGGTGTAGAGGTAACCGCTGAATATCGCTTTCATAGCGATATCTATAAACGGTATCGCGACAAGCAGTCCCAGCACAACGGCAAACGTTGTCGACGCGATGTACAGCGCCGCTATCTCGCCGTTGCGGAAGCCGAGTATCTTGGTCATCGCAATGGACTGGAAGTTCTTCTCGATGACCTGCTTGCACAGGACATACACAACGATGATGAAGAACAGCGCTCCGAACCACTTTATGAGGTTCATCATGCCGCCCATGGAAACCATCAGCTGCGTGGAAAGCTTGGTGTAGTCGTCAGCAGTGATGACCGTCGCAACGTCGTCCTCCGGAAGCTCGGTCAGCTCCGTATCGGAGAAGTATCCGGTGAAATAATCCGCGTCGTTGCCGAATGTGCGGTTGAAATCATCGATGTTCATAAACACCGCCAGGGAGGATTCGTAGTCGTAGACCCCGGCTATCTCCAGCTTGTAGGAGGTGTCGCGCTTGTACTTTTCGTCCAGGGTTATCGTGTCGCCCTCGTTCAGTCCGAACTTTTCCCTCACGCCGGTGGATATCAGCACCTTTCCGCCGGGGATATCCGCCGGAATGTACCTGCTGTCCTCAACGGCGCCGTAGACAGCTATGCTGTCAGTCAGGAAGCCCGGCTTTGTGAAGTCGTAGGAAGCCATCGCGAATTTCTCGGCGGAGGGGTCGGTGACCTCCGCAGCCTCGTCGCAGTCGTAGAGAATGTACTGGTACTCGCTTATCATGTCGCGGGTGACGATATTCTGATATTCGTCAAGCATTCTCGGCATCATGTCGCCGAATGCTATCAGCACCGAGCCGAACAGTATGCCGATTATCATTACGATATAGCCCGGCAGGTTCGTGAAGAATATGCGCAGGCTGAATCTTGTCCTGAACGGTATCTTCGTGTTCAGGCGCATTGCCTTCTTGTTGCGGTTCTTCCGCAGGTCATGCCGCAGGAATTTCAGCGGGCTAAGCTTCAGTCTTGAGTTCAGCACCAGCAGGTTGATTATCAGCATGAGCACTATCGGAACCACCGTTGACAGCACGAACGCGGAAGCGTCCCATACAATATCGCAGTCGGTCAGGGAATAGCTGCCGCGGTACAGTTCCATGCAGTACTCCCTCATCACTGTGTAGCCCAGTACATTGCCGACGACTGCAGCAATGAGCGTAACTACCACCGGAAGTATCATGTAGTGGCGGATCAGCTCGCCCTTTGTGTAGCCGGAGGCGCGCAGCGTCCCGATAACCCCCGCCTCGGTCGTGATGGTGTTGGAGATGGTGACCGCGAAAATGAACGCGATAAGCGCGATCATCATGTAGCACATCACCATTGTTCCGGCTTCGTCGCCGCCGATATCGTCTATCGAGAATGTAATAGCCTGGTTAAGGTAGCGGGGAATGTAGTTATCCACCGCGATGATATCCGTCTTGTCTATCTCGTTTTCGAATTCCTCGTCGGCGGGCATTTCGAATTCCCTGCCGTTTATCTCCGCGTCGGCGGCGTCCTCAACTATGCCGAAAAGGAAGTCGTCAAGCTGCACGGAAAGCTGCTCGCGGCGCGGCTTTTCCACCTGCGGGAGGTATCTGTCGATAAGCTCCTGCTCGGAGGGCATTTCAGCTTCGCCGCCGGTCATCATCGCATTCACGGCGTTTTCGATGAGCGAAAATTCGTAGTCGTCGACCTCCACGGAAAGCGCTTCCCTGCCCGGCTTTTCGCCGGTCGTTATGTAGATCTGCCCGTACTCCGCAGCGCCTGTCTGTATCCTCTCGGAAACCCCGGTCAGCAGCTCCTCAACGGACTTCTTGTATATCTTGCCGTATTCTTCGCCCGCCTTCTTGAGCCTGTCGGTGAGCTCCTCGACCTGTGCGCTGACTATCTCCTCGTCGTAGTCGGTCAGCTCGTCCTTGACCACGTCGATGAACTTGTCGGAGCGCTCCGCAGCCTCGATATCATCGGCCGGAGCGGTATCGTAAATCCACGCGTAGTTGTACTCAAGCTTTCTTACGGCGACCGCGCTGAATCCGGAGCCGGTCATGACCGCCACGGAAAAATGCACCGAATCGAACATCGAATCCGTGTTGCTCTCAAACAGCGTGCTGTAGTCTGGCAGCGCGATGAATCCCGTTATCTTCAGCGTTTTCCCGTTGAGCGTAATGCTGTCGCCGACGCTGATATCGTTGTTCTTCGCGAAAACGCGGTCTATCGCTATCTCGTCATCGCCTGCCGGCAATTCACCGGAAAGCAGGCAGGGGGTATTTATTTCGTCCTCCTGGCTGTAAACGCGCACCACTGCGCCGTATTCGGCGGATTCCACATCAAAGTAGAAGTTGTCGTAAAGCTTCATCGCGCCCTTTTCCTCAAACGCGGAGCGCAGCTCCTCCGGCAGCGGCTTATCGAGGGTGAGGTGGCCGTCCTCAAGAGTGTACTTCTCGAAGCTGTCGTAGTACCCCTTCTTCAGGCTCTCGTTGGAAACCCTCATTCCGGAGCAGATGGAGATAAGCAGCACCATCAGAATGAATATCGCCGCGTACTTTGCCCAGTCCTTTGCAAGCTCCCGCGGGAGCCGTCTGTTAAGCGGATCTCTCATCGTCAGCCTCCGTCACCATTCCAGCTCGTCGGCAGTAAGCTTGTGCTCGTTCTCGACAACTTTTCTTATCATGCCGTCGCGAAGCTTTACTACCTTGTCAGCCATGTCCTTTATCGCCTCGTTGTGGGTCACCATGATGATGGTGGTGTTGTATTTCTGGTTCACCGTTTCGATGAGCTTCAGTATCTCCTTGGAGGTGTTGTAATCCAGCGCGCCTGTAGGCTCGTCGCAAAGCAGTATGTCAGGATTCTTGACGATCGCGCGGCCTATCGAGCACCTCTGCTGCTGACCGCCGGAAAGCTGCGACGGCAGCTTGTGACGGTGCTCGTACAGTCCGAGGGTTTTAAGGATATCGTCGACGTCGAGCGGGTGGTCGCTAAGGTACGCGCCGGTTTCAACGTTCTCCTTTATGTTAAGGTTGGGTATCAGATTGTACATCTGGAATATGTACCCGAGGTGACGGCGGCGGTAGTCCGTCAGCGCCTTTTCGCGCATGTTCTCTATCTTCTCGCCGCTTATCGAAATATAACCGCTGTCCGCGTCGTCGATCCCGCCGATTATGTTCAGCAGCGTGGATTTACCGCTTCCCGACGGACCCAGCAGAACGCAGAACTCGCCTTTCTCCACCCCAAAGCTTATCCCCTTGAGGACGTCCACCCTGCTTTCGCCAGAACCGTAGCTCTTCTTGATATCGCTGATCTCAATAAACATGACAACAGCTCCTTTCCTGTATACCAACAACATTTGAACGAGTGTTCATGCGTTCATTATATCATTTTTATACGATTTGTCAATAGCTTTCCTTCAAAAAACACATGCGCCAATGATAAATTCGTATACCTGAACAAGAGGTTAGACGCTCCTAACCGATTGATATGTTAAATTTAACAAACGTCGATTATTTCACAGCTCCGGATGGATTTGACCCTCAAAACCTCCCGACAGATAATGGTAACCTCTAAAAACCTCCTTCACGGCAGATTTCTATGACTTATATCATCTGCGTCGTTACCAAACCTTGAAATACATCAAGTATTACTGCGGTTTGGTGCCTAGCATCTGATATAAGTCATATACGAAATCTGCTCGTGTCCCGGTTTTTAGAGGTTACCTATTGCAAAACGCGAATTTCTGTGGTATAATTGATTTATCAATTAATCGGGCA
>CAKSHG010000192.1 GCA_934456315.1 uncultured Oscillospiraceae bacterium
CTGGGTTCGTTTGATTCGGTAGTTTCACCGGATTCGCCTGCTTCGGTATTTTCGGGCTGCTCCGTTTCATCTTCCGCGCCGTCAAGCGTTACGCTGTCTGCGTCCTCGGAAAGAATGCTGGGAGCCTGCTCGTTCTTCTTCGCAAGCTTCTTTTCGCGGCGCTGCTCCTCGTCATTTGCGTCAGCCTCGGCAAGCACCCGGCAGGCGTCGGTGTTGACGTAAAGCGGAATGTGCTTCTTCTCTGTAAGTATCTTGAAAACAATAACAAGTATCGTGCATACTACGAAGCATACCGCAGCCACGACCTGGGAAATACGCAGATCGCCCGCCATAAGGCTGTCTGTACGCAGCCCCTCGATCCAGGCTCTGCCCAGACCGTACCACGCGAGGTACATCAGCATTATCTCGCCGTCAAACGTGCGGAGTTTCTTCGAATAGAAATGCAGCGTGATGAAGCCCACAAGGCACCACACGCTCTCATACAGGAAGCAGGGGTGGACAATCGCGCCGGCTTCCAGACCGTTACGGCGGATAATATCCACGCTGGTCATTCCGAATAACCAGTCCGGACTGCACTGCGCGCCGAAAGCCTCCTGGTTGATGAAGTTGCCCCATCTGCCTATGCACTGCCCGATGAGGAATCCCATGGAAGCAAGGTCAGCCATCGCGCGGAAATTCACCTTGCGTATCCTGCACATCACGAAACCGCCGAGGAATCCGCCGATAACGCCGCCGTAAATCGCAAGACCGCCGTCCCGTATCGTCGTGAACGTCGTAACAAAATCAAAGCTCATTCCGGAGTTTGGGTCGAGTGTCTGGAACACGCAGTAGTAAATGCGCGCTCCAAGGAAGCCTGTGATAAGCGCAACGAATACGACATCGAACATTCTGTCCTTTCCGATGCCGAAGTCCTTGGCGCGCCACATCGCGTAAAGGTAAGCGAGCACCACTCCGATGGTGATGAGCACGCCGTACCAGTAGATCTTTATCCCGAAAAGCTCAAATCCCTGATAATAGCTAAGGGTTATCCCGCCGAACAGGTTCGGGAATGTCAGCTCCACCTCTGGGAAAGCGGTCGCCGACGCTAAAAGTGTTGATAACATGTTGTCAGTCCTCCGTAGGGTAGATTATCGAAAGCGTGTAGTTGTCCGGATCGAAATCGCGCAGCCGCGCGAGCATTCCCTCATAGTCCGCAGCTGCCGCGATATCCGCGTAGTCGAACGCGGAAGTGCCTGTCAGCGCCGCGTCGGAGAGGTTCTGCGCAACGCTCTCGACATTGTTGAACGTGCGGATATTGTCGCCGTAAAGGTACTTCTTCGCCCGCAGGAACGCCTCCTCGGACGGAGGGCAGTCTTTCAGGCGGTGGTACTCGCGGACTATCTCCTCGGCTACCCTGTCGGGCTCGTCGGATTCGCCGTAGATTCCCGGAATGAAGAACCCGCGTCCCATCATTATG
The DNA here is from genome assembly GCA_934456315.1 of uncultured Oscillospiraceae bacterium. Lineage (GTDB taxonomy): Bacteria > Bacillota > Clostridia > Oscillospirales > Ruminococcaceae > CAG-115. The sequence goes on from CAKSHG010000192.1 coordinate 1,457, forward strand.
CTGCTTTCGAAGGTTTCATTTATAAGACCCTTATCGCGCATTCTGCGGTAAAAATCCGTCGCCGCGCCTACCGAAGTATCGCTCATCAGCGTGCGGTAGATGTACTCCTCGGTCATCGCCCTGCCGGACAGCGCGGGCTGCTTGAAGCCCATCGCGAAATTTGTCTTTCCGAGGGGCATTTTCATCTCGCTGCGGCGGGTGAAAACCTCCGGCGGCTCCTGCTCGAATATCGAAGCGACGTTCTTGCCGGTACGAGGCAGCAGGCAGCGCTCGCAGACCTCCACGGCGCTCTCCAGGTCGAAGCCTCCGGCAATGCAGAGGTACATGTTCGACGGGTCATAGTACGCGTCGTAGACATCGTACAGCAGCTTATCCGTGATGAGCGCGATGCTCTCCGCAGAGCCGGCGATGTCGTTGCGCACCGGATTGTTCCGGAACATGGCGCGGTAAAGCTCCATGCAGACGCGCCACGCAGGGCTGTCGAGGTACATCGTTATCTCCTGGGTGATTATGCCGCGCTCCTTTTCGACGTTCTCCGGCGTGAAATAGGGGTGCTGAACGAAATCCAGCAGTATCTCGAGATTCTTCTCGAAATTCGCGGAGCAGCTGAAGTAGTACCGCGTGCTGTCGTAGGACGTCCCGGCGTTGCAGGACGCTCCGGTTTCGGCGAACCTGGCGAACGCCTCCTTTTCCGGGGACTCGAACAGCTTGTGCTCCAGGTAGTGCGCGGTGCCGTCCGGGATACGCACCAGAGCGCCGCCGTCAATGCTGTAGCAGTTGTCGATGGAGCCGAACTTCACCGAGAACTGCGCAGTTATCGTGGAATAGCCCTTCATCGGGTAAAGCAGCACAGTAACGCCGCTGCTGTGGGTGTATCTGTAATATTTTTCGCCGAGCCTGCTGCTCGATATCTCTTCCAGCATTACTGCACCTCCTCGGGATATAATGTGTAGACGGTGTCAAGGCAGTACTGGCGGCACGCGTCCATTACGCGCTTCGCGTCCACCTCGTTCACTCCGGCGGCGTATTCCTCCGGGGTGAGCATTCTGTCGTCGGTTATCTGCGAGGAATACCAGCTCGACAGCGCTCCCGCAGAATCGTACACGGCGCGGGCGCTCTCGATTATCTCAAGCTTGGCATGCTCCAGCTCCTCGTCAGTGACGCCCATCATGCTTATATTCATGAATTCCTTCATGACGGCGCGCTCGGTCTTGGCGACATTCTCGCGGTCTACCCCGGCGTACACCGTGATGGTTTTCTTGAACCGGTTGGAGTAGCAGCTGCAATAATAGCACAGCGACTGCTTCTCGCGGATATTGCTGAAGAATCTCGACGTGGTCATACCGCCGAGGATCATCGAGAGCACCGCTCCCGCGTACCTGTCGGTCATCTTCGGAGCCTTGAAGTACATGCGCAGCACTGCCTGCTGCATTTCAACATGCTCCTCACTGCGGAAAACGTCCTCCTTAAGTACGCTGGGCTTCGGAACGGGTACGCAGACGCCTCCGCGCTTCAGCGCGGAAAGCCGCCTTGTGAGCACCTCCTCGGCTGCGGAGAAGTCGCTGCAACCGGCTGCGAAAATCTCGATACGCGCGTGCTCAAGCATCGAGCAGTAGGCGCTCCACGCTGACTGCGGCGTTACCGCCTGCGCCTGCTCGGTGGTTCCGTTGACCGGATAGCCGCATGGCTCCCCCGGGAATGCCGCAAGGGCTCCCTGCTGCGCAGCGTACATGCGCTTGTCGCCCTTGACGCTCTGGATAGCGTCGATAAGCTCCTGCCGCATTATCTCGACAGTTTCCGCCGGGAACGCTCCGTTTTCGGTGCAGGGGTCGAGTATGCAGTCAAGCAGGAGGTCGCAGCTCTCCTGCTCCAGCTTTTCGCCGGAGAGCGTGTATCGGTCGTCTATGCAGCTTATCGAAAAGGTCATCTGGCGGCTGTCGAAGGAGCAGCCGAGGTTGTCCGAAACGGACGCTCCGTAAAGGTCGGAGAACTTCTCGGTCAGCCGAGTGAGGTTAGGATACCTGCGGCAGCTGTCGGTCAGGATATAGGGGAGTATCGCGAAATCTGCGCGGCGCTCCTCGTCGAAATCTGTGTAAAACGCTATGGAGATACGGTTGGTCTTGTATCTTCCGTCGATTATCTTTGAAAAGTAGATGCCGTCGGCGATCTGTTTTCTGTCCAGAATGATAAACATCTCCTTAAATTAAAATCATACTATATTAGTATATCACAACTGCGGGGATTTTTCCAGTACCTTTCTGTGAAAATTATCAGAAACTATCACGCAGAGTTCAGGGCAAAAAAAATGACCCTTGCGGGTCGGTGCAGAGAACTGCGGAAGTAAAATAATTATTATGTGTAGAACAAAAGAAAGGAGACAACTAAACAAAACAAATGAACGGAGATTTAATGAACTCTGACCATTTATTTGTCTATATTATAGCGTGATTTATCAGATTTGTCAATAAGTTTTTTGAAGTTTTATTTTTTTCATACAAAGTACACAAAAACGCCCGCGCTATTTTGATATGGTAATAGTGTTTTATATCCTTTACTGTATTATTATGTAATTTAATAGCATCCAGAACGGCTTAAATCCACAAAAAAGACCGACCTGTGAAAAATGCAGAATAAGAAAAGCGGCTCTGTCATGAACAAAGCCGCAGTGAGTATACGGCGGAAACTACGTTCACGCCTGTTCAGCCGCAGTCGTATCCCGGAAGAGCAGCGATATGCACCATGCCGCCGACAGTGCAACCAGGATATAGACGATACGGCTGATAACGGCTCCCTGACCTCCGAAGAGCCACGCCACCAGGTCAAAGCTGAATATCCCGACAAGGCCCCAGTTGAGCCCGCCGATTATCAGCAGAACGAGTGCAAGCTTATCTATCCACATGTTTTTCCCACCTTTCGTAATTGCGCGGATTTTCCCGCTGCTGTTATTATGCACAAAACGCGCCGGATTATTATGTCGTTTTATTTCTTTACAACTCGCTTAATTTATGGTAAAATAATTATG
>CAKSHG010000193.1 GCA_934456315.1 uncultured Oscillospiraceae bacterium
CCGACTACCTCGCCGCTGTCGTCAGCCGCAACAAACACCGGGGGCTGATCGTTGTCGAATATCGCCTGGAGCTCCTCGCGTGTATATTTTGTCGTGCCTGAGATGAAGATGTCCGGGCGTATTTTCGCGTGAAGCTCCAGCACCTCGCCGAGAAGTTTCAGCGTTTTATCAAGGTCGCGGGACTCCGCGCGTCTTATTGTTATTGCCATTCTATGTACCTCGCTTTTTCTGTGTTTTCTTCACTTTCCGCAATACGCAATGCCGTCTACCTGGAACAGCAAACCGCCTGTTTCGCCGCCGACATGCGCAAAATTCGTCTGTATCGACTTGCGAACGGGATATCTTCCGTTAAACCGCTCTTTTATCACTTTTTCCATCACCGGGATATTCCATACATCGCGGAACAGGCAGTCCATCTGAACCACGTTTTCCAACGTAAGCCCAGCCAGAGCCAGGCGACGTTCCATCTCGTCGAACGCGCCGTTTATCTGCTCTTCGACAGTTCCGCCGACATTCCCCGCGCAGTAATTCAGAAAGCAGAAATCACCTGCCCGGATCATTCCGGAATGAGCCCATTCCTCGTTTACATCGTACCTTGCTATGCCTTCCATAATCCCCTCCATGTTCATATAAAAACCTTCTGCAAGTACATTATATCACGGTTCGCTTATTGTGTCAATATGAACAAAAACCCACCCCGTTTCCGGAGTGGGTCTTGTTTTTAAGCTATCGCTTTCAGATCGCGATTATCTGAGTGCAGCCTGAGCAGCAGCCAGTCTAGCGATCGGAACGCGGAACGGTGAGCAGGATACATAATCCAGACCGATCTGGTGGCAGAACTCAACAGATGTCGGGTCGCCGCCGTGCTCGCCGCAGATACCGCAGTGCATCTCGGGACGGGTCTTCTTACCAAGCTCGATAGCCATCTTCATGAGCTTGCCAACGCCAACCTGGTCGAGCTTAGCGAACGGATCGTTCTCGAAGATCTTAGCGTCATAGTAAGCGCCGAGGAACTTACCAGCGTCATCTCTGGAGAAGCCGTATGTCATCTGGGTCAGGTCGTTTGTACCGAAGCAGAAGAACTCAGCTTCCTTAGCGATGTCGTCAGCAGTCAGGGCAGCTCTCGGGATCTCGATCATGGTACCTACGGAGTACTTCAGATCTGTGCCGGAAGCAGCGATGATCTCGTCAGCAGTCTTAACAACGATGTCCTTAACGTACTTGAGCTCCTTAACCTCGCCAACCAGCGGGATCATGATCTCAGGAACGATAGTCCAGTCGGGGTGAGCCTTCTTAACGTTGATAGCAGCCTTGATAACAGCAGCTGTCTGCATCTTAGCGATCTCGGGGTAGGTAACAGCCAGACGGCAGCCACGGTGACCCATCATCGGGTTGAACTCGTGCAGGGAAGCGATGATGTTCTTGATGGTCTCAACGGACTTGCCCTGAGCCTTAGCAAGAGCCTCGATGTCAGCTTCCTCGGTAGGAACGAATTCGTGGAGAGGAGGATCAAGGAATCTGATGGTTACAGGATTGCCCTCGAGTGCCTCGTACAGCTTCTCGAAGTCGCCCTGCTGCATCGGCTCGATCTTAGCAAGTGCAGCTTCTCTCTCTTCAACAGTGTCGGAGCAGATCATCTCGCGGAATGCAGCGATTCTGTCTGCCTCGAAGAACATGTGCTCGGTACGGCAGAGACCGATACCCTCAGCGCCCAGCTCTCTTGCCTTCTTAGCGTCAGCAGGAGTATCAGCGTTGGTTCTAACCTTGAGCTTTCTGTACTTGTCAGCCCAAGCCATTACACGGCCGAACTCGCCGGCGATGGAAGCGTCAACGGTCGGAATGATACCATCATAGATGTTACCAGTTGTACCATCGATGGAGATGAAGTCGCCCTCGTGGTAGGTCTTGCCTGCCAGCTCGAACTTCTTGTTCTCCTCGTCCATCTTGATGTCGCCGCAGCCGGATACGCAGCAGGTACCCATACCACGAGCAACAACGGCTGCGTGAGAGGTCATACCGCCACGAACGGTCAGGATACCCTGAGATACCTTCATACCTGTGATATCCTCAGGAGAAGTTTCCAGACGAACCAGAACTACCTTCTCGCCCTTAGCAGCCCACTTCTCAGCGTCGTCAGCTGTGAATACGATCTTACCGCAAGCAGCTCCGGGGGAAGCGCCCAGACCCTTGCCTACCGGTGTAGCAGCCTTCAGAGCCTTGCTGTCGAACTGCGGGTGGAGCAGAGTGTCGAGGTTTCTCGGGTCGATCATCAGAACAGCTTCCTGCTCGGTCTTGTGACCCTCGTCAACGAGGTCGCAAGCGATCTTCAGAGCAGCCTGAGCGGTTCTCTTACCGTTACGGCACTGGAGCATGTAGAGCTTCTTGTTCTCTACGGTGAACTCCATATCCTGCATGTCGTGATAGTGGTTCTCGAGGGTGTCGCAAACCTTGATGAACTCTGCGTAAGCCTCGGGGAACTCCTTCTCCATCTGTGCGATGGGCATAGGAGTACGAACACCAGCAACAACGTCCTCGCCCTGAGCGTTGATAAGGAACTCGCCCATGAGCTTCTTCTCGCCAGTAGCAGGGTCACGGGTGAACGCAACACCGGTACCGGACTCGTTGTTCAGGTTACCGAATACCATCGGCATTACGTTTACTGCAGTACCCCAGCTGTACGGGATATCGTTGTCGCGGCGGTATACGTTTGCACGGGGGTTGTCCCAAGAACGGAATACGGCCTCGATAGCGAGCTTGAGCTGCTGAACAGGGTCAGACGGGAAGTCCTCACCGAGCTGCTTCTTGTACTCTGCCTTGAACTGCTCTGCAAGAGTCTTGAGGTCAGCAGCGGTCAGGTCGATATCGTACTGAACGCCCTTCTCTTCCTTCATCTTGTCGATGAGCTGCTCGAAATACTTCTTACCAACTTCCATAACTACATCAGAGAACATCTGAATGAAGCGTCTGTAGGAGTCGTAAACGAATCTCTCGAACTTAGGATCGGGGTTGCCTGCGATCATAGCGTTAACAACGTCATCGTTAAGACCGAGGTTAAGAATGGTATCCATCATACCGGGCATAGATGCGCGTGCGCCGGAACGAACGGAAACGAGCAGAGGATTCTTGAGATCGCCGAACTTCTTGCCGTTGATCTCCTCCATCTTCTTTACGCCTTCCATAGCCTGAGCCATGATCTCGTCGTTGATCTTGCGACCGTCCTCATAGTACTGTGTGCAAGCTTCAGTTGTGATGGTGAAGCCCTGGGGAACGGGCAGACCGATGCTGGTCATCTCGGCAAGGTTTGCGCCCTTACCGCCGAGGAGATTACGCATGGTCATGTCGCCTTCGCTAAACATGTAGACCCACTTGTTTGCCATTGGTATATACCTCCTGAATTTGTTTGATCGCTGAACCGCCCGTGCACGAGCAGGCACAGCGTTTTTGATTTTTTCTGGCAAAGAGTTCCAAATACAAGAATACACTCTGCCACATCATTTATTATAGCAGATATTCTGAAAAATTACTAGATGTTTTTTAAAATTTTCTGAAATTTTTCGCATTTTAACAGGATTTTTTCAACAAAGGTGCTGCGCAGCGCGGTCGAGAGCCTCCGAAAGGAACTCCGGACGTTCCATTCTGTGACCGCTGCCCTCAACGCACAGCCGCTGAATGCGCGGATTCAGCCGCAGGAATTCCTCGGTATCAGCGCGGGCGACCAGTTCGTCACGTCCTGCGTAGACTGCGAGCACGTCCGGGCTGTCCCAGATATCGGAATGCCGCACCTCGTTCAGTTCCAGCAGCCTTTCGTAGAACTCATAGGGAATGTTCAGCTCCCGGCTCATCTTCACGCGGAACCCGCACTTCTCCGCAGTTTCCAGCGTGAACCCCGGCTGAAACAGCCGCATGCACCTCATCAGGGAATCCGCCATATTGACCGCCGGAACCCGCAGCACTACTTTCCGGAACGGATCTCCGTAAAGCTCCATTCGCCTTAGCAGCAGGCACCCGCCGAAGCTCGTCCCGAACGCCGAGATATCCCCGCCAAGCCCGCGCAGCCAGCTTTCCACCGCCAGGATATCCGCAAGGCAGCGCTCCGGCGTAAGCTCCCGCTCGTTTTCCGTGCGCTCCCCATGGCAGGGGAGATCGGGCGCAGCCACCCGGAAGCCCTCGCTGCAAAGCCGCCGTGCAAGCTCCTCTATCGCGTGGCTGTCCTTGCTCCCGCCAAAACCGTGCACCGCAAGCACGGTCCGCTCTGCGCGCTCCCCGGTGAACAGCTTCACCGGAACAGTACCTATATACTTAATTTCTGTTTTCATATTATCTCCTCTGAAAAAAGCGGAGGGTTTCCGACCTCCGCTTTTGGTATTATTCAGCAGCTCCCGCCGGTTCAGCAGATCCAACGGTCCCGGACGTTTC
>CAKSHG010000194.1 GCA_934456315.1 uncultured Oscillospiraceae bacterium
AAGGGGATCGAACCCGATATGGAGAAGGTATATACGAACGTTCTCCAGAAGTACATGTACAACTGATATAAAAATCCTCCGGCAGCGCCGGAGGATTTTTTCTGTATTATCCGCTGTTTCGGGGGTGGCGCTTGTGCTTTGCCTTGTCGGAGTACATCAGGCGGTCTGCAAGTTCTATCAGCTCGTCGATGGAATCCACGCCGTCAAGCGACGCGGAATAAACTCCGGTGCTGACCTTTACGGTGAACGGCTTTCCGCTTGAAGTATTTAGCTCTGCAAGCGCCCGGGCGAATCCATCGCGGAAGCTGTCCGCCTGCTCCTTTGCGTTGCCGGAGCACACCTTCGCCGCAACGAACTCATCTCCGCCGAATCGCGAACAGATGACGTTCCCGCCGCAGGAATCCGCTGCGCGGGTCAGCGCATCTGCGGTGATGCACAGCGCGTCGTCGCCCGCTGCATGACCGTAGTTGTCGTTGATGTACTTCATGTCGTTGAGGTCCACCGAAACGATGAAAACTTCCCGGGAACCTTCAGTGTTCTCGCAGCTGCTGCGGAAGCCATTGTAGAACCCGTAGCGGTTGTAGATCTTTGTAAGCTGGTCGTGGGTGAACATGAATTCCAGACGGCTGTTGAGTATACGGAGATGTTCGTGTGAACGCATGGTTTCAAGACAGCGGTCAAGGCTGGTGCAGAATGTGTACAGACGTTCATTGTGGTGCTCGTCCAGCACATAGTGGGTTACGAAATACCCCTGAACGATATCCTGGAAATGCAGCGGAATAACGAACAGCGTGTTGTTTTCGCTGAATGAATTCTCCAGCTGCGGAACAAGCCTTGAAGCAGGGAACACTGTTCCCTCGTCGTTTCTGCCGTCGTAGGTCGAGAGGAACAGCCGCATATCCCCGAACCTGCTGAACTCCGGGAGTTTGTCGTCCTGACCGTTGAAATATCGATAGAACTCCTCGGTAAGGCATATCATGGAATTCCCGAAACAGAACCTCTTGAGCACCCGGCGGACGTTTTCCGGCGCGGGGTCAGCGGCTATAGCGTTCTGGATAAGGTTGACATGCTCCTCGTAGGTGAGGGCGTAGCTGTAGTCGCGCACAAGGTCGGCGAGCATTCGGTTGGAATCTGCGCTGTTTTCCGCGTGGCAGCCGCAGCTTTCACTGAAAACCGGGTCGTAATCCAGCATTATGCTGTAAGGCTCCGTTCCGGGTTCGGCGTTTATCCGGTCGACTATATCAAGTATAGCGCCCGCAAGCCGGGAGTGGTCGCGGACTGCGGTGGTAAGCCTTGGCTTGTGGTAGTGTTCAAGATTTATGCCGTCGAATCCGGTCACGATAACATCGTCCGGGACCTTGTAACCGCGTTCGGCGAGCTTCAGGCAGACAGTCATGGCCATGGAGTCGTTGCAGCATATAAAAGCGTCCGGAAGCGGCTCTCCGGACGCAAAGAATGCGTCCATAGCCTCGCGGGTCGGACCATCCCAGAAACCGCCGCACATCACGTCGCTGTCATTAAGCACCAGCCCGTGCTGCTTCATTATCTCGCGGCAGCGGTCGACGCGAACCTGCGAAAACGGATTGTCCGCAGGTCCGGAGAGCACCTTTATCCTTGTGCAGCTGTGGACGTCAAGTATGTGCTCGATGATTGCGCCGAAAGCCTCGCCGTAACCGAATCCGACGGTGAATGCTCCGGGGAGCTGCGTGTCGATGGATATCAGCGGAACGTTGTGACGCGCGCATTCCTGTACGGTCTGGTCGATCACGGAATGATCGTGCAGCGAAAACGGGACGATTATCATAGCGTCGAGCATGTCATAATTTATAAGCTTGTATATTGAAGAACCGCCGATATCTGTGCGGGTATTCTGGTACATATTCTCGAAGCACTGGAAAACCAGCAGTTTGTATCTGCCGTTCTCTTTAAGTTTCTCTGCCAGGGAGTCTATTATCGGCTTGGACGGTTCCTTGTTTGCTGCCGCACAGCACAGTCCAATTATCCCGGTCCTATTCAGCATGTCAGCACGTCCTTTCCGTTGTTTCAAAGTACTTTTATTGTATCATAAGTAACGGAAAAAATCAAGACTGGGGCGATTTTTTCTGGGAGATTTCTGATGATGTTATAGTAAACTTCAATTTACATCTCACGCTTGAGTGGATCGTAGCTTTCAGCAATATGAAAATCCACAAAATAATGTTGCATATTTCGGAACAATGTGATATAATTAAAATGCACTAATATGTTCAGCATATAAGCAGAAAGGAAAGCAAATCTATGGAAAAAGTTCAGTGGAAGCCAGGTACTCTGCTTGCGCCCGTTCCGGCGGTATTAGTATCCTGCGGCACTATGGAAAAGCCCACCGCCCTTACGATCGCGTGGACTGGTATAATCTGCTCCGACCCGGCAAAAACCTACATCTCAGTAAGACCGGAGAGGAACTCCTATAATATCATCAAGGAAAGCGGCGAATTCGTCATCAACATGATGCCGTCAACGCTGGTGCGTTCCCTCGACTATTGCGGTATCAAGTCCGGCAAGAACGAGGATAAGCTCGGCAAAATGAAGCTCTATCCCCAGGAGAGCAACACCGTTTCCGCTCCCCAGATAGCGCAGGCGCCCATTTCCATCGAGTGCAAGGTGACCGAGATACTTCCCCAGGGCTCGCACGATATGTTCATCGCCGAGATAACCTCCGTCAACATCGCAAAGGAGCTCATCGATGAAAAGGGCAAGCTCCATATCGAAAAGGCAGGGCTGATGGCGTATGCCCACGGTACTTATTTCGCCCTTGGCAAGAAGATAGGCACGTTCGGTTTCTCGGTAAAGCCCAAGCGCACAAAGAAACCCCACAAGGACACCCACAAAAAGAAGAAATAAGCCATGATGCACATAGGAAACGAATGGGACGCACTGCTTGCAGATGAGATACAGAAAGACTACTACTTAAAGCTGCGGCAGTTCCTTATAACTGAATACACTACCCGCCGCATATATCCTCCGATGGAGGATATCTTCAATGCGCTGCGGCATACTTCCTACAGCGACGTCAGGGCTGTGATACTCGGGCAGGATCCCTACCACGGTCCCGGGCAGGCTCACGGAATGTGCTTTTCCGTCAAGAAAGGCGTTCCGCCACCTCCCTCGCTGCAAAATATCTTCAAGGAAATGCAGTCCGACCTCGGTCTGGAACCTCCAGGACACGGAGAGCTGACATCATGGGCGGATAACGGAGTGCTGCTGCTAAACACCGTGCTCACTGTCCGCGAGGGTCAGCCTAACAGCCACAAGGGCATGGGCTGGGAGCAGTTCACTGACCGGATAATACAGCTCCTCAACGAGCGTCAGCAGCCGATGGTGTTCCTGCTGTGGGGCGGAAATGCGCGTTCCAAGGCGCGGCTCATAACCAATCCGGCGCATCTGGTGCTTCAGTGCGCTCACCCAAGTCCGCTGTCAGCCTACAACGGATTCTTCGGGTGCAGGCATTTTTCCAGGACCAACGAATTTCTCATCAGCCGGGGCATGAAGCCGATAGACTGGAAGCTCGACTGACAATCAATCAACGAAACGGAGGTAAGCACATGTATTCTGACGACGAGCTTTTCGACGTATTAAACGACAACGGCGAGCGCACGGAAACCACAAAGCGCCGCGGCGATATCCACCGCGACGGTGACTGGCACGCCAGCGTCCATATCTGGATAGCGCGCCGGCGTATCAGCGGCATGGAATTCCTGCTGCAAAAGCGCGCCGACGACAAGGATTCGTTCCCGGGCTGCTGGGACGCTGCCTCCACCGGACACATCGACGCAGGCGAGGACGCGATATCTGCCGCTATTCGCGAGCTGCATGAGGAACTCGGTATACGCGCAAGACCCTCCGAATTCGTGCTGCTTTTCCGCAGGAAGGTCTGCGAGGATAACATATTCCACGGGAAACGATTCATTAACAATGAACTGAAGTGGGTGTTCCTGTACAAGGGAGCGCTCGCCGATACCTCGATACATTTCGAGCAGGCGGAGATTTCCGGCGTGGAATGGCAGAACGCCGTTGCCATCAGAAAAGCGCTGGAGAAAAAGGATCCCTCCTACTGCCTGGACCTTGAGGAATTCCGCGAGGTAATGACCTGCGCCGGAGATATTCTGCCGTAATTGCATTAAGAAAGGAAAAACACAATGCCGTTCATAAATACAAAATATTCCCAGAAGATAACCCCGGAGCAGGAGCTTGAGCTCAAGACCGCGCTCGGCTCCGCCGTATCCGTACTCGG
>CAKSHG010000195.1 GCA_934456315.1 uncultured Oscillospiraceae bacterium
CAACTTCGATATTCCTATCAAAGAATCGACAAGGTAATGTTAATTCGTTCTGTATTGTTCAATTTTCAAGGAGCTTTCTTAACTCTGTCGCTGTCATTCCTTTCAGACGACTTTGTTATTATATCACATCTTTTCGAGTTTGTCAAGAGGTTTTTCAAACTTTTTTCAAAGTTTTTTCAAACCATCTCGATTTGCTTTCAAGAAGCGACTTTCTTTTCGAAAGCTTTTATATTATATCACTTTCTCTTGAGTTTGTCAAGAGGTTTTTAAAACTTTTTTCAAAGTTTTTTGTGACCTTTTCGCTTTCGTTGTGCCCTCATCTCGAGTGCTTGTCTATTATATCACCTTCATCGACAAAAGTCAACACTTTTTTGAAAAGTTTTTTTCATTCGTAACATATGCCCTATATAATTAACTTTTTATCAACATTAAGCAGCAAAACGCACAACAGAATCTCAGTTTTTACACTGCTTTAACTTATCAACTGGCGTTTATTCACAAACAACTAATTCTTTTTTATTTATTTTAACACATTTTCTCGTAAACCTATAGCGTTTTCTCCGACTTTATGGTATAGTAATAATGTATTTCTTTATTATATTCGAGGTATCACCATGAAACATAAGATCATTTTGTCTACTGCTATCCTGTTATCGGCATCCAGCCTGACAGGCTGTTTCTTCTTTCCTGCGGAAGAAGAGCTTCTTGAACCCCCAACAGTCGCTGTTGAAGACATAGCGTATTCCACATACACTGCAAAGCAAAAGACTATAGAAGACAAGACGGTTGCAACCGGATACGTTTTCTGCAAGTCGCAGTACAACGCGGGATTCCCCGAAAGCGGCGGGACGCTCAAAACCATCTATGTGACCCCGGGTCAGCACGTCGAGCAGGGCGACTTACTCGCAGAACTTGACGTTGGCGATCTTGACTATCTATACAGACAGCAGCAGCTGATCGTGCAGAAAGCGCAGATTGCGTACAACTCCTCCGGATCCGCTGACGCGCGGCTGACACTCGAAATGGAACAGAACACCCTGGCCGAGTATGAGCGCCAGCTCACCAACTCCCGTATATACGCAGGAATGACCGGAGAAGTCTGCTTTGTACAGGATATGGACCCCGGTACCACTGTGACCGCCTATAAGACTATAATAAAGATAGTCGACCCCACGCAGCTCTGCATACAGTACACGTCCGCCAGCCTGAAAAGCTTCCCGCTGGGTGAGGACGTCACCATCACGGTAGACGGCGAAGATTACCCCGGCTACGTTTCAAAGACCCCCACCGACACGACCGAGGGTCTGTACGACGACTTCCCTGCTGTAATGAAGGACACCAGCTCCATCTACTGTGAATTCACCGGCGGGACACCATCGTTCCTGACCGTAGGACAGACCGCCGACATAACCGCGGTATTCGCGCGGCACGAAAACGCAGTAGTCATCTCCAAGACCCTCGTAAAAACCGACGGCGACCGCAGCTATGTGACTATACTAGACGAGAACGACAACAAAAAGGAAGTCGACGTGACCGTTGGCATAACGAACGCCACCGAGGCAGAGATACTTACCGGACTAAGCGCAGGCGACCGCGTAGTAGTGCGCTGACGGAGGTAAGCTGTGTTAACATTATTATTCAGAAAAATGCGGAGCACCAAATGGATGGTGCTGTGCCTGTTCATCGGATTCCTGCTTGCAGCGGGAATGATGAGTACTGTGCCCATCTATATGGACTCCTCCCTCCAGCGTATCCTCATAAAGGACATGCAGGCATATCAGCAGGAAACCGGAGAATATCCCGGCGAGTACGTTGTGACGAAATCTATCCCGATAAAGGCGGACAACGCCCAGCGCCGCTCCGCCGTGCAGGAAATGACCGACCTTGTCGACAGCCGCACATCAAAGATCGACATGCCGCAGGCTAACAAGAAAACCATCATCTACGATGATTACATGTACCTGACCACCGGCAAGACCGCCCGCGTAAAGATCATCGGCATGACCGGCATTGAAGATCACGTCACCTTTGTGGAGGGCGGAATGTACACCCCGGGGCAGCTCCCGGACGGCACATTCGAGGTCATCTGTAACGAGGAGTGCCTCAAGACCCTGGGAATGTCCTACGGCGGCACCTACGAGATACAGAACAGCTTCTACACCTCCGCCGAGCCGCTGTACGTCAAAGTTGCTGGAGTATTCCAGCAGTCGAGCGAAAACGACAGCTACTGGTCGGAAACGATGGAGCCATACCTCAACGCAATGCTCATCGACTACGACACATTCCTCGGCGACTACCTCGACACCGGCGTGACCACCCTCGGGACCGCCGATATCCGTTACTCCTTCGATTATCAGAAAATGGACCTGAACGATCTTAGCTCCATCACCAGGACCATCGAAGAGGATTTCACCATTTATCCGCAGAACGAGCTGCGATTCTCGATGGGGATCAACGATATCCTGTCCGAGTACGCGACCCGCGCCGCGAATCTGAAATCCATGCTCTGGATACTCCAGATACCGACAATAGTAATGCTCGCGTTCTATCTGTTCATGGTGTCCCAGCTCAACGTTGAGCAGGAAAAGAACGAGATAGCCGTATTCAAGAGCCGCGGAGCGTCCTCAAAGCAGATATTCGCCCTCTATGCGATGGAAGCAGGCGTCCTGGGACTTGTCACATTCATAGCCGCTCCGTTCATCGGAATGCTGCTGTGCAGCTTCCTGGGAGTTTCAAACGGATTCCTGGAATTCGTGAACCGCACCGGACTTTCCGTGAAGCTAAGTCTGGACGCATTCATCTACGCGCTGATAGCGGTCGTGATATTCTTCATCACGACAATGCTGCCGATAATCCCCGCTTCCAAGCTCTCTATAGTAAAGTATAAGCAGAGCAAGGCAAGGGTGGTCAAAATGTCCCTGTGGGAAAAGCTGGGCGTTGACGTGATACTGCTCGGCGGTTCGCTGGTGTGGTATTTTCTGACCGCACGCAGCATAAAGCGCCTTTTCGCAGACGGCACCTACGTTTCAGACGGCACGATAAACCCACTGTATTTCGTATTTTCGACCATGTTCATCATGGGAGCCGGACTGCTCTTTATAAGAGTATACCCCTACCTGCTGCGGCTTGTCTATTATATAGGAAAACGTTTCTGGACAGTCTCGCAGTACATAGCGATAACCTCCGTAGCGCGCTCGCAGGGCGGCAGGGAACGCTTCCTCATGCTGTTCCTGTCCGTGACATTCGCGCTGGGCATCTTCTCCGCGAATACAGCCCGGGCGATAAACAACAGCAAATCAGACCGCATTTACTACACCAACGGAGCCGATGTAGTGATAGACGCCTACTGGCGGCTTGAGAACGTCGAAGATGAAACCAGCTATGTCGAGATAGACATGGACGATTTCCAGAACCTCTCCGGTGTACAGACGGCAACCAGAGTGCTCCGCACAGACGTCCGCGCGACCTACAACGGACAGCGCTCCGATGTAGACCCCACGCTGATGGCGATAGAACCCGGCAAGTTCTCGCAGACCGCATGGTTCAGGAACGACCTGCTCCCGGTCCACTGGTGGAACTACTGCTCCGCTCTGGTGGACTATAAAGCAGGCGTACTAGCCTCCCGCAGCTGGGAGGAAAAGGGCGTCCAGCTGGGCGACACCATCTCGGTAAAAATGAGCGGAAACGACTCGGTAGACCTGACGGTGCTTGCATTCGTAGACTACTGGCCGGGGCTCGACCCCACCGAGCAGGAGGAAGTCGATTCCCGCACCGGCGAAACCGCCACCAAGGATTTCCTGGTGTGCAACTACAACTACCTCCGCAAGCTGACGGAGCTCCAGCCCTATCAGATATGGCTGAAACTCCAGGACGGCGCGACCAGCGAGCAGCTCTATGCCGACATCGAAGCAAAGGGGCTGAAGCTCCAGCGTATCCTCGACAGCAGCCAGATGCTCATCGAGGAAAAGACAGACCCGGCGCTCCAGGGCATGAACGGCGCGCTGACTCTGGGATTTGTCGTAATAATGCTGATGACGGTAATAGGATTCCTGATCTACTGGATAATCTCGATACGCTCCCGCACGCTGCAATTCGGCGTGCTCCGGGCGATGGGCGTTACTTTCCGGGAAGT
Organism: uncultured Oscillospiraceae bacterium; assembly: GCA_934456315.1. Classification (GTDB taxonomy): domain Bacteria; phylum Bacillota; class Clostridia; order Oscillospirales; family Ruminococcaceae; genus CAG-115. The sequence continues at coordinate 4,133 of CAKSHG010000195.1, forward strand.
CATATCCACCCTCGGCTGGGAACAGCTGCTTGTGAGCCTTGTTTCCATCGCGATGGGATTTGTGATAGGCGGCGTTGCAAGCGACATGTTCGTACCGATGTTCCGCACGATGTA
>CAKSHG010000196.1 GCA_934456315.1 uncultured Oscillospiraceae bacterium
CTATACAGCACTCCATAAGTTCGATAAGTGCATTGGCAAGGTTATGTCTGACTGCCACGGCAAAACAGTAAACAAGCATATCCGGGGATTGAAGCTTTCCATTTTCTATGCTCTTGTATATTCTGAAGAACTCAAGGTAATCTGTGATAGCCTCATCGTTGCGGCGAAGCGCTTTATATGCCACTGCCCGCAGCAGATGTATTTCGGCGTCCGTTCCTAGAGTGCCGGGTTTGAGAGATTCGGGGAGATTAAAGTATTCCTCAGCTATTTCGAGTATTTCGTTCCATTTTTTCTTTCGGAAATACCCTGCGGCTTTTTCTCCGTAGAAGGCTATAAGTACAGTATAATTCTTGAGTTCGCGGCACTTTTGCATGCCCAGTTCAAGGTAGTACTGAGCCTTTTCATCAATGTAGAGATTATAACTCTGGTAGAGCTGGAGATACAGGAGGGCAGGCGGATTGGCTTCGGATTTCAGACGTTCTTCGAGCAGCTTTGTGTTTCGTTCGCTTTTTTTCTTCTGAAGGTCTCCGTCGCTTATGTAGCCGAAATGGTCTGCTATATCGTCCAGTATCTTGGTAGGCGCGTCGAAATGCTGGAAAGTTTCATGCACCGCATATTCAAAGCGATTTCCATCCATTCGTATCATTCTTGGTGAAAGAATGTCGGAGTAATGCTTCATGTCGGAATTATCGTAATTCCTTATGGTGTAGCGTGCGGATTTGTATTTTTTGTATTCCCCGCTCTTGAAGAAATGAATGATATCGTTGCAGGACTTGAATATTTCGTCCGCGTCAAGGAACATGTACCACTCGCCCTTTGCGCGGTCGAGGGTGGAGTTTCTTGCTGCGGCGAAGTCGTTTATCCACTCGAAATGGAACACGTTGTCCGTGTATTTTTTTGCGATTTCGACAGTGCTGTCGGTCGAGCCGGTATCGGCTATGATAAGCTCGCTGTCTATGCTGTCAAGAATGGGCTTTATCGCCGCAAGGCAGCGGTCGAGGTATTTTTCCTCATTCTTGACTATCATTCCTATTGATAACTGCATTGTGTTTCCTCCGTCAGATTATGTGGTGTTTTTCAGCGTATTCCTGTATGCGCTGATAATCGCTCATCACGTCTACTTCGCCCCAGAAATGATCGGATATATCCTTTACAAATATCGGGTAGCGGATACAGTTGTCGTAGATGACGTTTTCCCACCACAGGTCGTAGACCTCGCGCTCCACCGCGTCGTTGAGAAGATTGCAGAAGGTCAGCACAAAGTCCTTTTTTATTCTGCCTATTCCGACATATTCGGTGTGCTTCTTCCCATCCTCAAGGTTCTTGCCAAAGCTGTTTATGAAGCTGTCCTCCGTAAGCTCAAAGCAGTAATCGCCGACAGAGCCGCGGGACTTATCGCCAAGCATTACTATACGGTGGTCATCCTCGAGGATTTCTTTCAGGATATCCTCCTGCCAGAACACATCCGCGTTGCAGAGTATAATGTCGTCCTTGCTTGAGAGGAATTCCTTTGCAAACCACAGGGACGCCATACTGTTCGTCACCTTGAAAAAAGGATTGAAATAATATGTGACCGGCAGACCCTGAAGCGCGGAATATATGTCGTTTTTCCTGTATCCTACTACGACGGCTGTGCTTATGCCATTATCCGTGAGCATTTTTACGGTGTGGCGGATTATTGTGGTCTCGCCTACCGGCAGTATGCTTTTCGGCATTTCTATGGAGTTGTTCATTCGCCTGCCCATGCCGGCTGCCATTATTACTGCTCTCATTTATATTCCTCCATTCAGCACATCTTTCAGTGCTAAGATCAGTTGTTCCTGATCCTCGTGCGGGTGATAGCCGATGTGACCGACCCGCAGGAGCTTTTTCCCAAGCTCGCCGCCGTTTGGCGTGAGCGTCATTTCGTGTTTATAGCGCATTGCTTCATAGACCTCTCCGGCAGTCACTCCGCTGAATACCAGGGGAGTGAGCGCGTTGGACAGCGGGTATTCCGGGATAGTCACATGCGGCAGGGTGCGCGCCTGTGTGCGGAACCATTCCGCTTCTGTCTTGACTGCGTTCAGCCGGTTTTCTATGCCGCCCTCCTCATACTCTATATGGCGGAGCATTTCGTTGAGTTCATACAGCACCCTTACTGCCGGTGTGAACGGAGTCTGACCGCGTTCCTGATTCCTGAGGTGGTCGCTGAAATCAAAATACAGTGACGGCGGCGTGATCTTTCCGACGCGTTCGCGTATCGCGCGCTCGCTGAGAAGCACGAAGGACATTCCCGGTCCCAGCGCAAGACCTTTCTGTGAGCTGGTTATCAGGGCGTCTATGCCGTATTTTTCGACGTTTACATCGTCCGCAAGGAATGACGATATTGCATCTACCACAAGGAGCATATTCTTTCTGCGGCAGAAGCCGGACAGCATGTTGATGTCATAGAGCTGACCGGTGGATGTTTCATGTATATTCACCAGAAGTCCGGTGTAGGGTCTGTCGGAGTATTCTTCGAGCCTTTCGCTGGTGAGCGCCTCGCCGAAACTCAGCGAAAGCACATCGTGCGGTATGCCGTGGAGCTCGCATATCTGTGCAAATCTGTGACCGAACGACCCGCCGTCGATGACTAGCAGACGGTCGTCCTTGCTGAACAGATTGAATACGGTCGCTTCCATTGCGCCGGTTCCGGATGCGGTCAGGAACACTACCCTGTTGCTTTCGGGAGCATGCATCTGCTTTTTCAGAAGATCTTCCGATTCCAGCATCATGGCGGAAAATTCCTTTGTCCGGAAATATGGTATCTGACCGGCGGCGGTCTTTAGGGTGAATGGGTACATCTCGACCGGGCCTACCGTAAATATTTTCATTTGGCTCATCTCCATTTATGATGTCAGCGTTTAAGTATCGCGTACCAGCGGTCGCTGTCCTTGTATCTGGTGCCGTTTACCTCCGGCGGGAAATACGCCTGCTCTGTGAAGCGGAAGCCTTGCTTTGTGAATATGCTGTATAGCTCAACGTATTCTTCAGCGGTTCTGTATATTGCGCTGTAATCGCTGTTCAGCTGGTCGGAGTGTATCTGATCCAGCGTCAGGCGGGTACCCAATCCGACGGCGTCGCCGACGTACATGACACATTTGTCGTTCAGCAGACCGGCTAATCTGGTCAGGCATTTTACAAGCTCGGTATCGTTTATATACATACAAACTCCAAGCAGTACCACACAGTCAAATTTGCCGCCGAAAAAGCTGTCGGGCTTATTCATCAGTTCACTGAATGACGCGCATACATATTGAGCTTGCATATATGCGGATGTTCTTTTTTCTGCGGCGGCGATCATCTCCGGAGCGAAATCCGCACCGAGATACCTCCCGCATAACGGAAGCGCCATTTCAGCAAATCGTCCCATGCCGCATCCTATATCCAGTACCGCGCTGTTTTTTGTCAGACCAAGCTTAGGGATTATGTACTCCCGGTCAAAACGGCTTCGTGTGTCAGCCTGCCTGGGATTCTGCTCACTGTTCACTACTGCTGACAGGGGATTTTTCATTGTTGAGGAAAGCGCGGCGCGCTTGTTGTAAAAATCGCGTACTTCCTGCTCGTTGATTTCTGTTTTTTCCCCATATATTCTGTTGCTCATTTCAGCCTCCGTTTAAGCCTTTCCTATAAAGCAGACCGTGTTGTTGGGTATAACTATCACGCCGTTTTGCTGGTGCTGTTCAAAGAATGCTTCCAGCGCTGTGCGGTAATCGTCGAATTCGGGGTCGCCTGGTTTTGGAGCGTAGCTACTGGAAATGCGATTTCCTATAAACTGGACTTTATCATATGACAGATCGTTTTTGAAAGAGGTGGTCGAAAAGCTTTTCAAAAACGATTCAGATATTTCTGCGAAGCGTTCTCTTTCAAGAGTTCTCCCATTCGCGAAAAGGGCACGATATTGTTCGCAATGTTTTAGGTTAAGTTCATGAAGGAGCCTGACAGATTCAGTTTTTTTATCCGTCAGATTCCACACTATCATGACCTTACCATCGGGGCGGAGAATCCTCCTGCATTCTTTGCGGAAGTCCTCCTGCTGGAACCAGTGGAACGATTCGGCGGCGGTTATCAGGGATACACTGCCGTCAGGAAGCCCGGTGTGTTCAGCGGGGGCGCTTATTATCTCTGCGCCCGGGGCTGTTTCGGCTATCCTGGAGCGCATGTCTGCGTTCGGCTCTACTGCCGCTACACGACAACCACGCGCCATGAGC
>CAKSHG010000197.1 GCA_934456315.1 uncultured Oscillospiraceae bacterium
CTTGACTGGAAGAAACCCGAACCCGCGTCCATAACGAAAAAGGTAGTGAATTCGGTGAAGTCCGGCTCGATAGTGCTGTTCCACAACGACCTTGAGAACACCACCGAGGCTCTGCCGCAGGTACTCGAACAGCTATCGCAGAAGGGCTTCGAGTTCGTTCCGGTGAGCGAGCTAATCTACACCGAGAACTACACGATAGACCCCAACGGAATGCAGGTCCCGATAGTCCAGAGCGACGCCGGGATAACGCCGGAGAACGTTGACGAGGTCATGCAGCAGTACTCCGGTGAGCTGCGCAGAGCGGGATTTACGGGCGAACAGCTTGCGCTTGCCGCCCAGGCGGTGAAAAACGGAGCGGAAATTCCCGACGAGATCTACGACGCGCTGGCGGCGTACACAATGGCTGACGCCGCCGGCGATGGCTCCGGCACTTCCGAAGTGACCGCAGACAGCCAGGAGGCAAGCCCCGCTCCCGGCGCAGTGAAATGACGCCGACCGCCCGTGCGGATAACCAAATAGGAATCTCCCGCCCTGCCATCAGGCAAAGCGGGAGATTTTCGCATATTACACAGCCCGGACCCATGATACAACACACAGAACACCCTGAACAAACAAGAGGGGCGTCCGCTGAAAGTCGCCTGAACAGCCGGAGCCGTCCCTGGCTCGCCCTCGCGGACATGGAAAGGGATACTTCATGACCCTCGGGTCATAAAGACACATGGTGAAGTGAATAGTGTGCGGTGGGATTTGTGAGTTTGTGAGTTTGGCTTTTGTGGAGCTGACGCTTGACGCGGAGCGAAGTCGGGCAGGCGGCGGCAGCGCTGTACCCGCAGGCACAGTCACTCACACTGCGTGCCGTCGTTTACGCGTGGCGGCTGGCGGTTCTTCCATAATGGAGCGGCCCGAAGGCCCTCCAGCTTCTACATTTGCTTTTCAGCAAACCATTTATTCTTTCTGCCCTGTATGCTGTATCATGGGACCGGGAGGCGCTTACTTTCTTATGCTCCTGACGATGTCCTCCAGACCGTCGTTAACGTCCCAGGCGGGGGTGAAATCCACCTCGGTGGTCACCAGGGCGCAGTCTATCCAGCCGGAAACCTCCTTTGCGGTCCTGGAAAGCTCCTCCGAACGGCGGCGCACCTCGCCGCGGTCGAATTCCACGGTGGCGCAGACCGTTGCCGGAACGCTGTAGACCGTCTGCCTGCCGTCGTTGTCGAATTTGAAGCTCTTGTCCATTATCTCCGCCCTGGAATTGCGCCTAAGAAGCAGACTGCGGTAGGTGTTGATAAGCTCGTGGCGCTCCTTGTTCAGGCTTATCTCGGCGTCAAGGTCGCGGGGGAGCTTTTTCTTTGCGCTGGATATCGCAAGCGCGCACTTCTCTCGCTCCGCGCGGATAGCCTCGAGCGACATGATGAGCTCATCGGCGGTGATGTCGTAGTCGAGCCGCTTCTCAATGGTGGATTCGGAATCCTCAAGGTCGGGGTTGACCAGGGAAAACCTGCGGATTATGCGCTTTTCCAGAATATAGCTGAAATTAGCGTTGAGCGGGGTAACGTCAAGGCGCTCGTTTCCGCTGTCGATAAGGGAGTAGGCTTCCCTAAGCTGCTGGCTAAGGAAATTCATGTACGCGAAAGCGTCCTTAAGGTTCATAGTTCCTGTTTTAGCTGACATATTCTTACCTCCGTCGGATAGTTGTTATCTTCTGATAGTATATATTCAGATTTCCGGAAAGCGTCAACCGTATCACGGAGATTTTTTATCCACCATCAATAAAAGAAACAAGGCTGCCTTTCGGCAGCCTTGAAAAAGTATTGAGGAATCAATTACTTTCTGGAGGTCTTCTTAGCAGCGGGCTTCTTAGCGGCAGCCTTGGGAGCAGCCTTCTTTGCAGCAGCGGGAGCCTTCTTGGAAGCAGCTGCGCCTGTGCCGGAAGCTACATCGATATCGTCAGTCCAGCTGTAGAGCTTACGGAGCTCTGCGCCGACCTTCTCGAGCTGGTGCTCGCTCTCGATGCGGCGGCAAGCGTTGAAGTGGCTTCTGCCCATCTTGTTCTCGGTGATCCAGTTGCGTGCGAATGTACCGTCCTGAATTTCGTGAAGGACCTTCTTCATTTCCTTCTTGGTGTCCTCGGTGATGATCCTCTTGCCGATCTCGTAATCGCCATACTCTGCGGTGTCGGAGATGGAGTATCTCATCATCTTGAAGCCGCCCTTGTAGATAAGGTCAACGATAAGCTTCATCTCGTGAATGCACTCGAAGTAAGCGTTCTGGGGATCGTAACCAGCCTCTACCAGGGTTTCGAAGCCAGCCTTCATCAGGGCAGTTACACCGCCGCAGAGTACGCACTGCTCGCCGAACAGGTCGGTTTCAGTTTCGCACTGGAAGGTGGTGTCGAGAACGCCCGCTCTGGAGCCGCCGATACCAGCAGCGTATGCAAGACCGATGTCGTGAGCTCTGCCGGAAGCGTCCTGGTGAACAGCGATAAGGCAGGGAACGCCTCTGCCGATCTGGTACTCGGAACGTACAGTGTGACCCGGGCCCTTAGGAGCGATCATGATAACGTCAACATCAGCAGGGGGAACGATCTGACCGAAGTGGATATTGAAGCCGTGAGCGAAAGCAAGTACCTTTCCGGCGGTCAGGTTCGGAGCGATGCTCTCCTTGTAGAGGTCAGCCTGTCTTTCATCATTGATGAGGATCATGATGAGGTCAGCCTTCTTAGCAGCCTCGGCTGCGGTGTAAACCTCGAAACCAGCCTCTTCAGCCTTCTTCCAGCTCTTGGAGCCCTGATAAAGACCAATGATCACCTTAACGCCGCTGTCCTTGAGGTTCAGAGCGTGAGCGTGACCCTGGCTGCCGTAGCCGATGATAGCAACGGTCTTGCCGTCGAGCAGGGACAGGTTGCAGTCTTCCTGATGATAAATCTGTGCCATTGTTTTGTATCTCCTTTTGAAGAATAATATATACGACGCCTTGTGAGCGAGGTTATACTGACTTTAAACCCTTACGGTCGCTTCGCCCTTCTGCATGGCGATGGTGCCTGTGCGGACGACTTCCTTGATGCCGTAGGGGCGCAGCAGCTCCTCGTAGGTATCGAGGTTCTGCTTGGTGTCGGAAAGCTCGATGGTCATCGAGTTGGTCGAGATATCCGAGATCTTGCCATTTGCTATCTCCGTGATGCTGATTATCTCGGAGCGCTGCTTTGGCGTGCAGCTGACCTTTATGAGCACAAGCTCGCGGGTGACCGCCGAATCGTTGTGCAGCGTCTTTACCTTGATGACGTCGATCAGCTTGTTCAGCTGCTTTTCTATCTGCTCAAGGGTGTACGCGCTGCCGTCGGCAACTATCGTGATGCGGGAAACGCGCTCGTCATCGGTCACGCCAACCGCAAGGCTGTCGATATTGAAGCCTCTGCGCGCGAACAGACCGGCAACTCTCGCGAGAACGCCAGCATGGTTTTCAACAAGAACTGAAATTGTATGCTTCATATGCTACCCCCGTCACAGAATCGTCTTTTCGAAGTCCTCGACCGCCACCTCTACGAGGTAGGGCTTGTCGGACTCCAGCATGCGCTTTATCGCGCCGTCCATCTTTTCGGGGCTGTCCACCAGCTCGTTTGCGATGCCGTAGGCGTCGGCGAGCTTTGTGAAGCAGGGGCTGCCATCTATCGAAACCGCCATAAGACGGTTGTCGTAAGCCTTTTCCTGAAGCTCGCGCACCATTCCGAGGTAGTTGTTGCGCATTACGATTATCTTCACCGCAACGTCGTGCTGTACCGCAGTTGCAAGCTCCATCATCTGCATCTGGAACGAACCGTCGCCGCATATCGCTACGACCTGCCTGGACGGGTCGGCGAGCTTCGCGCCTATCGCCGCCGGGACGGAATATCCCATCGTACCCATACCGCCGGAGGTAAGGAACCTGCCGCCGCTGATGGTGATGTTGCGCGCGGTCCATATCTGATTCTGTCCGACGTCCGCGACCACAACCGCGTCAGCCGGGAGCTGCCTGTCAAGCGCGTGAATGAACGCCTTGGGATTGACGTACCCTGCGGGAGCAGGCTCTTCAGCCCTGTCCTCGCGGAAGCCGTCCAGCCAGGTCTTCCATTCGGAGTTATCAGTACCGCCCTGCACAGCCTCAAGCAGCTGCCCCAGGACGAGCGTGAGGTCGCCGACTATCGGGATATCAACATCGAGGTTCTT
>CAKSHG010000198.1 GCA_934456315.1 uncultured Oscillospiraceae bacterium
GCAAAGCCGACAAACCGTGCGCGCGGCGCGGATGTTCGGCGGAAAAGTCACTTTAGTGACTTTTTCGACGGTCTGAAACAACCCCGGGTCTGCTTGCCCGGGGTCGTTTCTTGATTCCGAATTAATTCAGCACTTTGTAGTCCTTGTCCTCGACGGCCTTTTTCAGCGTTTCGAACGGGGTTTCTGCGGAGAGCTTTACTATTGCGATGCCCTTTTCGTGGCTCACCTCGGCGCTTTCTACAGTCGGGACAGCTTCCAGCGCTTTCTTGACGGTCGCCTCACAGTGACCGCACATCATGCCTTCGATCTTCATTGTTATTTCCATTGTTTTTTCCTCCTTGTGATCGTGGTGGTGTATTTTTCTGTCATGCGCAGGGTCGTGTACCTTCACGAAGTTAAGTCTGAGCGCGTTTGAAACTACGCAGAAACTCGAAAGGCTCATCGCCGCCGCGCCGAACATCGGGTCAAGGCTCCAGCCGAACAGGTTCACAAAAAGACCAGCCGCCAGAGGTATTCCAATAGTATTGTAGATGAACGCCCAGAACAGGTTCTCCTTGATGTTCCGCAGGGAAGCACGGCTTAGCCGCACCGCCGCCGGAACGTCCGTGAGCCTGCTGTTCATCAGTACAACGTCTGCTGCGTCTATCGCAATATCGGTACCTGCTCCGATAGCAATGCCTATATCCGCGCGGGTGAGGGCGGGCGCGTCGTTGATACCGTCGCCGACCATCGCGACCTTACCCTGCTTTTTCAGCGAGCGTATGATCGATTCCTTGCCGTCCGGGAGTACGCCAGCTATGACTTCGTCGACGCCTGCCTGCGCGCCTATCGCACGGGCAGTGCGCTCGTTGTCGCCGGTCAGCATTACAACGCGGATACCCATGTCGCGGAGCTGCTTTATCGCTTCGGGGCTTTCCGGCTTGATGACGTCAGATACCGCGATTATTCCCAGCAGTTTTCCGTCCCTTGCAAAGCACAGCGGGGTCTTTCCCTCGCCGGAAAGCCTGTCGGTTTCGGAGAGCAGTTCTTTCGGGAAATCAGCCTTTCCGGAGATGAACTTCACGCTGCCGCCGAGCAGCTCCGAGCCGTCCAGCCTGGCGGAAAGCCCGTTTCCGGGGAGCGCGGTGAAATCTTCAGTGCCGCGCGGGGTAATGCCATTCGCGGAGCAGTGCTCCATGACTGCGGAGGCGAGCGGGTGTTCGCTGTGGGATTCCAGCACGCAGGCAAGGCTTAGCAGTTCCTCACGGGTGACATCGGCGGCAGGGAGCACGTCGGTAACTGCGGGTTCGCCCTTGGTTATGGTACCGGTCTTGTCGAGGGCGACTATGCTGACCTTTCCGGTTTCCTCAAGGGAAACTGCGGTCTTGAACAGTATACCGTTCTTGGCGCCGACTCCGTTGCCTACCATTATCGCCACCGGAGTAGCAAGCCCCAGCGCGCACGGGCAGCTGATCACCAGCACGGAAATTCCCCGTGCGAGAGCGTACCCGATGGTCTGACCGCATAGCAGCCACACTGCTATGGTGACGAGCGCGATACCTATAACCACCGGCACGAACACGCCGGAAACCTTGTCTGCAAGCTTGGCAATCGGCGCTTTAGTCGCGGAGGCGTCGCTCACCATCTGGATTATCTTTGAGAGCGCGGTATCTCCGCCGACTCTGTCGGCGCGGCATTTGAGATAGCCGGATTGGTTTATCGTCGCTGCGGAAACGCGGCTGCCCTCGGATTTATCCACCGGAATGCTCTCGCCGGTCAGCGCGGACTCGTTGACCGCGCTGCTGCCTTCGATGACGATGCCGTCGGCGGGAATGCTCTCGCCGGGTCTGACTGCGAAGATATCCCCGACTGCCAGCTGCTCTGCCGGGATAGTGACTTCTGTTCCGTCGCGTATCACCGTCGCCTCGGCGGGGGCGAGCTTCATGAGGGATTTCAGCGCGTCGGTGGTCTTGCCCTTGGAACGTGCCTCCAGCATTTTTCCGACTGTTATCAGCGTGAGTATCATCGCGGCGGATTCGAAGTAGAATTCGTCCATCAGCGGCATTGCCGCTTCAGCGCCGCCGTGCAGCTGCGCGTCAGTCATGAGGAACAGCGCGACTGTACTGTAGCCGAAAGCTGCGGACGCACCCAGCGCCACCAGTGTGTCCATGTTCGGAGCGCCCTTGAAAAGCGCCTTGAAGCCGCTTATAAAGAACCGCTGGTTTATCACCATCACCGCCGCCGTAAGCAGCAGCTGTATCAGTCCCATCGCAGCGTGATTTCCCTCGAGGAACGGCGGCAGCGGGAATCCCCACATCATGTGTCCCATCGAGAAGTACATCAGTATCACCAGGAACACCAGCGAGGAAATAAGCCTGCGCTTCATCGAGCGGAACGCGCTTTCCTGCGCGTTATCCGAGGCACCCGCGGACGGCTCCGGCTTTGCGCCCTTTGCCGAGGCTCCGTAGCCTGCGGCAGTGACTGCTGCGATTATATCCGCGCTGGAAGCTGTGCCCTCGACGCCCATCGAATTGGTAAGCAGGTTCACCGAGCAGGAAGTCACTCCCGGAACCTTCGACACCGCTTTTTCCACCCGGGCGCTGCATGCGGCGCAGCTCATTCCGGTAATGTCATATTGCTGCATTTTCATGCTCCTTTCTTTGTTCTTGTATCTCTGTTATTTCATCATTTTCTGCAATGTGTCGAGAAGCTCGTCTATCACCTCGTCGTTGCCCTCGCGGATATTCTGCGCGACGCAGCTCTTCATGTGGCTCTCCAGCAGCTGTCGGTTGAACGAGTTCAGCGCGGCAGTCACCGCCGCAGTCTGCACCATAATATCCGTGCAGTAGGCGTTGTTCTCGAGCATGTTCTCTATCCCACGTAGCTGACCCTGTATCCGCTTCAGGCGGTTCATCAGCGACCGATACTCCTCCGGGGAGCGCTCCTTGGTTTTCTGGCAGTGCTCGCACTGGCAGCACTCTTTCTTTTCCATTGGTATCACCTCCAGGATTTCCTGAATGTATTATATACCCCCAGGGGGTATTTGTCAAGAGGGTTTTGAAAATTTAAACTAGGAATTTCTGGGACGGGATTGACGGAGCGTGATTTATGTGGTATAATTTAAATTGAAGTGCAACCTTTTTGCATAGTTGATGGTCTTATTATATGAAAAGGGTAAAACAGCGCGGATACGCGCAGGAGGACATTATGAGCATGACAAAAAAGGCAGTCGCGCTGATGACTGCATTCCTTATGGTACTTGCACTGGCAGCCGCAGCGATACCTGCGGTACAGGCGTTCGCGGAGCAGGGCAGTTCTTCGGTGCTTTTCAAGGGCAGAAAGCAGATAAGCGGAAGCTGCGTCATTTCCGACAGTCAGACCGTTCCGGAGGGCTCGACGCTGTACGTTAGGAAGGGCGGCAAGCTCTACATAAAGAGCGGCGCGGAGCTGATACTTAACGGCACGCTGAAGGTAGCCGCCGGGGGAGCAGTGTACGTCAAGGGACAGCTGACCGCAGGCGATACCGCGATGACCTCCGTTACCGGAAAGGTCAAGGTACAGAAGGACGGCGTGTTCGCCCAGGGCGGAACGCTTCGCGTCAACAAGGGCGGCAGCGTGTTCGGGCTGGGAACCCTCGAGGTTGTCAACGATTTCGCCGATATAATCTGCAAGGGTTCCGTTAAGGCTAAGATAAAGGCTCCTGCCCCGGTCGAAAAGGACGGCGTCACCACCATCGGCGGAGTTATAATCGTCAACCGCCAGTTCGACCTTCCCAAGGATTACGGCGACGGTCTGGACGAGGAAACCTACAATGCATATCTGAAGATGAGGGAAAGCTCCGGCTACGATATGTCCATCGTTTCCGGCTTCCGTTCCTACGAAAAGCAGAAAGCCACCTTTGCATACTGGGCGTCCATCGACGGACCGGAGGTGGCGGACACCTATTCCGCGCAGCCGGGACATTCCGAGCACCAGACCGGGCTTGCGATGGATATTTCCTCGCTGAAGCAGAGCTACGGCGAAACCGCCGAGGGCAAGTGGCTAGCGGAGCACTGCTGGGAGTACGGCTTTCTGCTAAGGTACCCCAAGGGAAGCGAGCACATTACCGGCTACATCTACGAGCCGTGGCATGTGCGCTACCTCGGGACCAGTACGGCGAAGCTCCTGCACGACAGCGGGCTTACACTGGAGGAATTCCTCGGAGTAGCGTGATTTCATAA
>CAKSHG010000199.1 GCA_934456315.1 uncultured Oscillospiraceae bacterium
GTCGGAACAGGCTGCGGGACCGGAGCAGGCGTCGGAACGGGCTGCGGGACCGGAGCAGGCGCCGGAACGGGCTGCGGAACCGGAGCAGGTGTCGGAACAGGCTGCGGGACCGGAGCGGGCTGCGCGCTCGGGTCATACTGCGGGTGCTGGGTCTGCTGCGGCTGCTGATACGGGATAGTAGGCAGCTTGGGTTCGAATGTGGACTGGCTGTCCTTTGGCTCGTCGGCGGTGTTGTTGTCGGTGTCTAGCCCGGCGCTCTTTCTTACGGCGAGAACGGCTTCGAACAGGATACGCAGGATAACGTTGCCGACAATGACATATTTGATTATCGCGCCAAAGCCGTCAATGGTCGTGATGCACTTTGCGATTCCCATGAACACGAGGAACACAGCAAGCGAATAATAGGTTATCTTCACAATGGAAAGCGGCAGGAAGCGCTGACCATTGGCATACTGCATGAACTTACCCGCGCAGGGATCCTTTGCCTTGGGTCCGAAAACCTTCCAGTAAAGCAGGATAGCAACTCCTACGGAGATAACAAGTCCCAGGATAGTCAGCAGGAGATTCGCGATCAGTCCGCCGGTAAGCGCGGAATAAATGTCATACATAACGTGTACCTCGTTTCATTGGTTATCCGGTCAGTGCCGTAATAGAATTATAACATAATTATACAGCAAATGCAACAATTTTTGTTATATTTTTTCAGAAATATCAAACGGAGTAGTCTGATAAACGAAGTAGTTCAGCCAGTTGGTGTAGATAAGCGTGGAATGCGCCCTCCACTTCATGACGGGCTGCTTTGTGGGGTCGTCGTCCGGGAAGTAATGCGCGGGGATCTTGGGATTCAGCCCCTTTTCAAGGTCGCGCTTGTATTCCAGCGCAAGCGTATCCGCATCATACTCGGAATGCCCGGTTATGAAGAACTGACGGCTGTCCTCGCTGCAAACGGCGTAGACTCCCGCCTCGTCTGATACAGCCATGACCTTCAGCTGCGGGACCTTCTCGATATCCTCCTGGCGCACCTCGGTGTGGCGGGAATGCGGAGCCCAGAACTCGCTGTCGAATCCGCGGAAAAGCCGGGATTTCGGAGTAAGCAGCGTATGTCTGAACACGCCGGAGAGCTTTTCGGGAAGCGGGTACTTCTGTATTCCGTAGTGATAGTACAGCGCCGCCTGCGCCGCCCAGCAGATGTGGAACGTTGAGTGTACATGAGTTTTCGTCCACTCCATTATTTTGCATATCTCGTCCCAGTAGTCGACCTCCTCGAACGGCAGGTGCTCCACCGGCGCGCCGGTGATTATGAACCCGTCGAAATTCATGTCCTTTATCTCGTCGAAAGTCTTGTAGAAATTCAGCAGGTGCTCGCTGGAGGTGTTCTTGCTGGTGTAGGTAGAGGTCTGCACGAGAGTTATCTCGATTTGCAGCGGGGTGTTGGACAGGCTGCGGAGTATCTGCGTTTCTGTCGCGACCTTTGTCGGCATGAGGTTCAGTATGCCTATCTTCAGCGGACGAATGTCCTGATGGAGCGCGCGGTGCTCCGTCATGATGAATATATGCTCGTTTTCAAGTATCGACTGCGCGGGCAGTCCGTCGGCTATCTTTACTGGCATTTTTTATTCCTTTCCCATTGCGTATCGCAGGATACAACGCCGCTATGCACAGATATGATATGTGCATGGCATTTTATATAATATGAATCTATTATAGCCCAACGCGCCTGTTTTGTCAAGCGGGCGCCTGGCATAGAAATCCCCGGGAATGATCTCCCGGGGTCTGTGTTATTCGATGTTCTGGATCTGCTCGCGTATCTTTTCAATCTCGCTCTTCTGGTCAACGACTATTCGGGTAACCTCGATGTCCTGCACCTTGGAGCCGATGGTGTTGGTTTCGCGGTTCATCTCCTGCACCAGGAAGTCCAGCTTTCTGCCTACCGGCTCGCCGGATTCCAGCATTGTGCGGAACTGCGCGATGTGGCTGCGCAGACGTACCGTTTCCTCGTCGACGGCGGTCTTTTCGGAGAATATCCCGGCCTCCATAAGTATGCGGTTCTCGTCGATGTTCGTGGAGCTCAGCACCTCGCACATCTTGTCGTAGAGCCGCTTGCGGTAGTCCTCAACGACCTGAGGGGAGCGCGTTTCAACTACTCCGACCCACTCCTCGATTCTATCCAGGCGGGACATTACGTCCTGCTTCATGCGCTCGCCCTCGGCTTCACGCATAGCAATGAAGTGCTCCAGAGCTTCCTCGGCGACCGACTTCACGTCAGCCCAGAGCTGCTCCTCGTCGGTTTCGGTCTTGACGACGGTGAAGGCGTCCGGGATCCGCAGGATATCCGACAGCGACAGGTCGTCGGTCAGCGAATACTCTGCCTTTACGGAGCGCAGCGCGTCAACGTACTCCTTGACTATCTCCTTATTTATGGTTATCTTCTCGTCGGCGGCCTCAACGTTGCTCACAAGCACGGAAATTTCCACCTTGCCGCGGTTTATCCTGCCTTGAAGCAGACTCTTGAGCTTTTCCTCGATGTAGCCCAGGCTGCGCGGGAGCCTTGAGCTGAACTCGTAATACCGGTGATTCACCGCGCGAATCTCTACGGTGATATCCCTGCCGTTAAGTACCTGATGACCTCTGCCGAAGCCTGTCATGCTCTTTATCATGTTATTGTCCTTTCGACCTGTTGAAACCTACTTCTGTCAGATATGCGCCAGACCCTTGTCCAGCATGTACTGCGCCGCATGCATTATGCCCGCCTTGCCGGTGGGGAATGTAAGTCCGCCCTGGAGCCATACTGCGAACGGCTCACGCAGCGGAGCGTCTGCGGAAAGCTCGATGGAAGCCCCCATCGTGAAAGCGCCCGCCGCCATGATGACCTGGCTGTCGTAGCCCGGCATGTCCCACGGCTCCGGGGAAGCGAAGCTGTCCACAGGGGAACCCGCCTGAATTCCCTGGCAGAACGCGATGAGCTGCTTTTCGCCGCCGAGCTTCAGCGCCTCGATGATGTCGGTGCGCTTCTCGTTGTACTTCGGGAAAGCCTCGAATCCGAGCAGCTCGGCAAGCGCAGCCGCGAACGCTGCGGTCTTGAGCGCAGCGCAGACTGCCTCCGGCGCGTGGAAGATACCAAGGTACATTCCGCGGAGCTGGTTCAGGCTCGCGCCGACCTCCTTTCCGGTGCCCGGCGTAGTGAGCCGGAACGCGCACTGTTCCACGAGGTCAGCCCTGCCGGCGATGTAGCCGCCGGTTTCCGCGATCCCGCCGCCGAGGTTCTTGATAAGGCTTCCCGCGATGAGGTCAGCGCCTACGGAAACAGGCTCCTTATCCTCGACCAGTTCGCCATAGCAGTTGTCGGTGAATATCACGCAGTCGGGATTCACGCTGCGGACTGCATCGCATATCTTCGCTATCACATCTATGCTCAGCGACGGGCGCAGCGAATAGCCGCGGGAGCGCTGGATGTAAGCCATGCGGCAGCTTCCCGCGCGGTGCTTTATTGCGTCGTAGTCGGGGGTGCCGTCCGGCAGGAGATCGACCTTTCCGAACTTAACGCCGAAATCTCTGAGGGAGCCGATGCCATCGCCGGAAATAACGCCCTGCATGGTATCGTAGGGGTCGCCGGTAACGGACAGGAGCTCATCGCCGGGACGCAGAATTCCGAAAAGGGCGGTAGTTATCGCATGTGTACCGTTTACGAAATTATGGCGCACCAGCGCGTCCTCTGCGCCTAGTATCTGCGCGAAAACGGCGTCGAGCTTGTCTCTGCCATCGTCTCCGTAGCCGTAGCCATTGGTGCCTTTCATATGGATATCGCTTATTTTGTTGTCGATGAACGCTTTAAGTACGCGCTCGCCGTTGTATTCCGCCATGCGGTCGAACTCGGCGAACTGTGGTCTGCACAGTTGCATCGCCTTGTTTCCAGCCTCCACCAGTTCAGGTGAGTAATCGAAGAATGCCATTTTGTTTATCCTTTCAGTCCGGAGTTGTCCGGAATTTTTATCTGCACATACATATTTATTTTACACAATTTTTCTGCTGTTGTCAACTGTTTTTTTTATTATTTTATATACAAAATTGAGTTAGTATTTAAACTATAATTTATGTTTGTAGGAACGTTGGAGTTTGCATCACCAATTGGGAGTCAAGGGGGGCGCGCCCCCCTTGCGAGTCGAGGGCAGAGCCCTCGTCGC
>CAKSHG010000200.1 GCA_934456315.1 uncultured Oscillospiraceae bacterium
TTTTGACTATGAATTTAATGCTTGTTTCGGCAGCGGAGGCTGCAGCAGGGGACAACGGTTTCCTCGGAGTTGTAAAGACCGTGAACGACGCTGTGAGCAGCGTTGTGTGGGGCTGGCCGGCTCTGATCCTTCTGCTGTTCGTCGGAGTGCTGATGTCAGTGCTCACGAAATTCTTCCAGATATCGCACATTGGAAGATGGTTCAGATGCACCATCGGCGCGGTGTTCAAGGACAGGAAGGTCACGGCTCACACCAAGGACAAGCAGATCTCCCAGTTCCAGAGCGTATGCGCGGCGCTTGCGTCCACGGTCGGCACTGGCAATATCGCAGGCGTGGCTTCGGCTATCGTCACCGGAGGTCCCGGCGCTGTGTTCTGGATGTGGATAATGGCGTTCTTTGGCATGATGACCAACTTCGCGGAGAATGTTCTGGGTATACTCTACCGCGTCAAGAACAAGGACGGCGAGTGGAGCGGCGGCGCGATGTACTATCTGAAGTACGGTCTTGGTTCGAAGAAGCACTGTAAGGTGCTTGGTTCTGTTCTTGCTGTGCTGTTCTGTGCGTTCTGTCTTTTTGCTTCCTTTGGAATAGGCAACATGACCCAGATAAACACTATCTCTACCAACATGTTCAGCACTTTCGGCATACCCAACTGGGTGACCGGAATCGTTCTGATGATCATTGCGGCTCTTGTAGTTATCGGCGGCATCAAGCGTATCGCTCTTGTGACTGAAAAGATAGTTCCGATAATGGTGATCGTTTACCTGCTTGGCACTATCGGCGTCTGTGTTATGCACATCGACCAGTTCGGCGCGGTGTTCTCCTCAATTTTTAAAAGCGCATTCGGCATGGAGGCTGTTGTCGGCGGTCTTGTTGGTCAGGGCGTCAAGATGGCTATCGAGATGGGAATGAAGCGCGGAGTGTTCTCCAACGAAGCAGGTCTGGGCTCTTCAGTAATGGTGCACTGCAACTCCAACGTAAAGGAGCCAGTAAGCCAGGGCATGTGGGGAATCTTCAGCGTGTTTACCGATACTATCGTGGTATGCTCGCTGACTGCATTCACGATCCTTTCCTCCGGGCTGTTCGATCTTCAGACAGGCAGACTGGCGGAGGAATTCGCGTATCTCGAAAAACAGACTGGCTCTATAGTTGGCGTTGCATTTCAGGTTAATTTCGGCGAGTTTGGGCGCTACTTCGTTGCGATCGCGCTGCTGCTGTTCGCGTTCTCGACCTCCCTCGGCTGGAGCCATTACGGAACAAAGGCGTTTGAGTACCTGTTCGGCACTAAGGCTACGTTATTCTACAAAATAGTGTTCGTTTTAGCGATATTCGGCGGCGCTACCATGGGTGAGAACCTCGCGTGGGAGCTTTCCGATACGTTCAACGGCATGATGATGATACCGAACCTGATAGGCGTGCTGGTGCTGTCGCCGATGGTCTACAAGTGCACGAAGAACTACATAGACCGTCATGTGCGGCATATAGACGTTGAGCCGATGCTGTCGGTGCACGAGCAGATACAGCGCGAGCAGGCGCTGGCACTCGAGGCGGAGCAGCAGGAGCTGGTCAAGGCGGGTATCGACAGTGATTACGCCGAATAAGTGAATCAAAAGGGGCTCGTTCGAGCCCCTTTCAGCTTGTCGAAGAAATCGAATTTGCCCGCTTTGCGGGCAAAAAGATATTTTTTCGACAAACCCAGAAGCGGAGATCGAAAGATCTCCGCTTCTGGGTTTCTAAACTGGTTTTTGACGAGCGGCACCCGCCCACAAATGTTCCCGTGCATATTCAGGAAATCAGCAGCAACAGGCAGACAACGGCGATTACGCCGCCGATCACGCTGATTATTGTGTATATTTTTCTGGATTCCTTGTCGTTCTTTTCCTTATGCAGATAAAAAATACCCGCGCCCAGAACCAGTATTCCGATGATCAGTCCGATAATATCAGGTCACCTCTAAAAACCTTGTTTGAGAGAAAATGTGTATAGCACACCGACTGCTTCTTCAATCCTCCTCGTAAGGCATACAGCCTTACTTAGTCGGCTTTCATCGCATTCGGCGCACTCTACCCATTTTCCCTTTTCAAACCGGTTTTTAGAGGTTCCCTTATACTATTTTTCGGTATTTGTAAAATACTAAAAATCTGTTGCTGGATATAGTTTGTGACTATATCGAAGCCGTGCTAAACAATCCGGAAATATAAAATCTCCCGCAAGTCACGATGACTTTACGGGAGATTTTTTATGCTGTTTTGTTCAGATATGCGCGTGAAGCGCGGCGATATATTCCTCGCCGAGTTTTGTGAGGTTTACTCCGCGGCGTGTGACTGTTCCGACCCTGATGTATTCGTCAACCGCGAGCGGGCGCGAAATAATATTTTCGCCGTTAAGCTCCGTGCTGATTATTCCAGTGCATATCGTGTAGCCGTTAAGTCCCACCAGCAGATTGAACAGCGTTGCGCGGTCGCGTACTTTTATCGTCATGCTGCGGTTCACGCGGCTCATTATCTCCTCAGAAAAGTAGAACGAATTATAGCTGCCCTGCTCGAACGACAGAAACGGGTATTCCTCAAGCTGCTGCGGGGTTATCTTCCGCTTCTTCGCAAGTGGGTGCCTTGAGCTGATGAAAACGTGCGGCTTCGCGGTGAAAAGCTCGTCGAATTTCAGTCCGCTCTGCTCGATTATCTTACTCATGATGTACTCGTTTTCGCCGGAAAGGTACAGTATCCCTACCTCGCTGCGGAACTGGCTGACGTCCTGAATTATTTCGTAGGTCTGTGTTTCGCGCAGCGTGAAGTCGTAATTCTTGTTGCCGAACTGCTGAATGATATCCACGAACGCGCTCACCGCAAAGGAATAGTGCTGCGTGGAAACCGAGAATATCTGCTTGTGCCCCTCGCCGCTGAGGTATTTTTCTTCCAAAAGCCCGACCTGCTGCAATACCTGCCGCGCGTACCCGAGAAATTCGCTGCCCTCGTTGGTGACGATAATTCCCTTGTTGGTGCGGTGGAATATCGTTATGTCAAGCTCCGTTTCCAGCTCCTTTATTGCGTTGGTAAGGCTCGGCTGCGCGATGAAAAGCGACTGCGCGGCTTCGCTCATCGTTCCCTTGTCGGCAGCGGTAACGGCGTATTTCAGCTGCTGTATTGTCATGGCTCTGACCTCTTTCTGCGAAAATAAACTAATTGAATTATAACACAATTTTATTTGGATTTCAAGGTCAGAATTATTCCGGAACAGCAAAAGCGCCCTCCGGAAAGGGCGCTTCAATGTTATTCACTGCACTGTACCGCAACAGGTTCTTCCTCGCTGTCTTTTCTCCAGCTTCCGGTTCTGTAAAACAAAATGGAAACCACCATTGCAACGGTCCAGCCGATAGGCCATGCCAGCCATATTCCGGTGGCGCCAAGCTCTGGTATTCTCGAAAGTACCTCCGCAAGTACCACGCGCAGGATAAGGTCGGTGAAAGTAGCTATCATGAATTTCTTCATCATGCCCGCGCCGCGCAGAACTCCGTCCGCTGCAAGCTTCGCGGAAACCACGAAATAGAACGGGGAAAGTATACGCAGTATCTCCACGCCGACGTCCATTGCAGTACCAGTCGGGTTATCCATGAACACATAAACGAGATAATTTCCCGCGAAAAGATACAGCAGCGTAAGCGGAATACACAGCAGCCAGACAAGCTTCAGTCCCGCACGGAAGCCCTCGCTGACGCGCTTCAGCTTGCCTGCGCCAAGATTTTGAGCCGTGAAGTTTGAAATACCGTTTCCGAGTGTCGTGAGCGAAGTGATGACCAGATTATTGAGCTTTATCGAAGCCGAATAACCAGCCATTACCGAAGCGCCAAAGTTGTTTATAATGCCCTGAATGATGATGTTTCCGACGGAAATAAAGCTCTGCTGTAAAATGCTCGGGACGGCCACCACGGCTATTCTCCTGAAAAGGTTCCACGAGAACACTGCTGGCTTTTCCTGCGTTTTTATCGTTGCAAGTCTGCGGAATACAAACAGCATTGCAAGCACGCAGCTTACTCCCTGGCATATAAATGTCGCCCATGCCACGCCGGAAACTCCCATGTTGAACGCGGTAACAAACAGGATATCCACGCCGATGTTTGAAAG
>CAKSHG010000201.1 GCA_934456315.1 uncultured Oscillospiraceae bacterium
GCGCACTGCACATTTTCGCTCACATGAGGTTTTTAGAGGTGACCAACGTATAAAGCATCAACCGAAAGGAATAACGACCAATGGAACAGAAGATCTATTCAATCGAAATGGGCGCGGCAAAGTGCGCAGTTGACCTCGGCGACGGCAGCGAGCGCGGCGAGTACGTAGACCAGGACTACATACTCCACAAGATGGGCAGACCCCACCGCGCGATAAGCCTGATGTACTGCTACTACCCGCTGGACAAGACCTGGCCGGCACGCGCACGCGACGCATTCGCAGACCAGGAAGTCAGCTTCCAGTGGGACTACCCATACGATGACTACTTCACCTACAAGGGCGGAATCGGCGGCACCACCGACGGCGAGCCTTTCACCTGCATGAAGGACGTGCGCCGTCACGGTCAGGACGTTATCCTCACCATGACCATCGACCCCAACCTCACCGACGACTACCTTATCAAGATAGCGCAGGAGCTTCGCACCTACGGCAGAATGCAGCTGCGTATCAACCACGAGGCGACCGGAAACTGGTTCAGCTTCACCAAGCGCGCTACCTACCAGCAGATCGCTGATTTCTACGTTCGCTTCCACAACATCATCAAGAAGGAAGCTCCGAACGTTTCCACTATCCTCTGCATCGGCGGCGTTGAGCACCCCGAAAAGGGCGGCGAGATCGAGATGGAGAAGGAGTTCGCAGACGCAGTACGCGCTACCGACATCTGGTCCGTTGACAAGTACATGAGCCTGCACTGGGGCTGGCCCTACGACGTTGCAGACGTCGGCGGCACAAGCTTCAGCAGAAGCAAGGTTTCCGACACCTACAACCTCACAAAGCTCTCCCAGAAGCGCTACAAGGAGCTCTGCGGCGGCGTCCAGAAGCCCATGGTAATGAGCGAATTCAACGCCGACGGCGACGTTACCGGTCCCTACGACCAGGCGGCGATGATAAAGGAATTCTGCGACATGCTCAAGAACGACCCCGAGCAGGGCTGGTTCAGCGGATTCACATTCTACCAGTTCCGCGACAGAGGCAGACTCGGTCTTGAGATAGAGGACCCGAACAACAAGAACGTAGGTATCGAGCAGCCTGCTCTCCAGACCTACAAGGAGATAATCCACGACGACTACTTCTACCCCGCAATGAAGCAGGGCGAGGAGCAGCAGCTCCCCGTTACCCTCCGCTGGGGCGGCAGCGAGGACGCTACCGGTATCGCTATCCCGCTTCACTTCGATAAGAGCCCGGTATTCTGCGAAGCTACCTTCGACGAGCCGCTCAACCTCATGATGGAAATTAACGGCAAGTGGTTCTACAAGAGCCCCGAGGCAAAGACCATCGACTTCATGCCCGCATTTTTCGAAAAGCCCCTTGACGGTGCGGCAGACCTCACCCTCAAGATATTCGCACCTCCCGCTACCGGCGAGAACGACCCCTCCCAGGGCGCTGACTGGCAGACGAACTACTACACCACCATCACCAAGCTGCCGAATATCCGCATAAGATTCGCTCCTATCATCGAGGGCTGATATCAGAATTACGGCAACACTGCTCGAGATACAGAAAATGTTCTTTTGCGGTGCTGACTAAAATAAGCAGGGACGGGATTCCGCCCCTGCTTTGCTGTAACTGTCTGATTTTGGCAAACGAAGCGTCTGCATGATATTACCGCTGTTTTTTGGCTTTATTATGCGCACAATAACCTATTGACAGGGATAACTCACATATAAAAAAAGCATAGTAGGCACACCTGATTTTCACGCTGATTTCACAAACATACTGTATAATCAGCAAAAGCTGTGCCAGGGTTTGTACCGTGTATGCTTTTGGAGGACTTCAATGACAGACTACAGAACAGATTTCGAAGCGCTTGAAAAGCGCCTTGCAGAGCGCCCGGTGGACCCCGAAAAGCTCATCACTGACGACCCTACTCCGAACACGCTCCGGCTGTGGGAATTCCTCAGGTCCTGCTATGGAAAGAAGTACATTTCCGGTCAGCAGTACCTGTGGGAGGACGAAAAGGAGGACCTCGTCTACTACAACACCACCGGGAAGATACCCGCGATACGCGGCTACGACTTCATGGGAATAAGCGGACTCGCGAGGGGCTACGACCAGCTCGGCAGAGCGATAGACTGGGCACGGCGCACCGGAGGTATCCTCACGATGTGCTGGCACTGGAACGCTCCCGACAACATGGACGACATCGGCGGGCTTAGCTCGTTCTATTACAAGACCACCAGCTACGACCGCAAGACGGGATTCGATATCGTCCGCGCGATGCAGGACGGCACTCCCGAAAACGACTTCCTCATCTATGAGATAGACCTCGTCGGCTCGGCGCTGAAAATGTTCGAGCAGCAGGATATCCCGGTCATATGGCGGCCGCTCCACGAGGCGGCGGGAAACTGGTTCTGGTGGGGCAACCGCGCCCCCGCAGGTCAGCAGGACCCCGAAAGCATCGCAGCCTACAAAAAGCTGTGGTACACGATATTCGACCGGCTGATGAACTACCATAAGCTCCGCAACCTCATCTGGGTGTGGAACGGGCAGGCTCCTTTCATGGCGGTCAGCCCCAATACCTTCGACATCGCCGGGGAGGATATCTACGACGAGATACCGAACCACGGCTCCCAGCTTGAGCGCTTCAGGGGCGTGAGCAGCTACACCCACGGGAAGATGATAACTCTTTCCGAGTGCGGCAGCATTCCCGACCCGGACGAAATGCAGAAGGACGGCGCTGACTGGCTGTGGTGGCTCCCCTGGTGGGGCACGTTCGTTTACGACACCGACGGCGACTGGAAGCCCGTGCTTGACGAAAACGACATGCCGCGTCCCAATCCGAAGTACATGGACGAGGAATTCCTGAAGCGCGTTTTCAACGACCCCAGGGTCGTGACGCTTGAGGACCTCCCGTGGTACGACAGGGAGAAAAAGCCGCTCCCGAACGCGCTCCATCACAGGCTCAACAAATGCTGAAACCGCCCAAAACGGCGTTTCAGGGGTAACACCCTATATAGAACAAAAGCAATGTATTCAGGAAAGGAAACAAAAAATGAAGAAATTTTTAGCAACAGTAATCGCGCTTTCCGCGATCACCGCGGCTTTTACCGGCTGCTCCGGCAACACCAGCAGCAATTCCAGCTCCGCCGCAAGCGACAGCAGCTCTGACAGCTCCAGCAGCTCCGCCGGGACCTCCCAGGCTGAAAGCAGCTCCGAAAGCCAGACCACAGAGCGCACTGCAGAGGATCTCGCGCAGGCTGTATTCCAGGCGATCGACTGGGTAAGCTCCGAGCAGATCACTGACGCAGAGATCGCAAAGACCATGGTAAATCTTGACCTTGATCTCCTCGACGACTACTCCATCTACGTTCCGATGATGAGCGTACACCTTGACGAGGTGATCATCGTAAAGCCCAAGGCAGGCAAGGAAGAGGAAGTACAGAAGGAGCTCGACGAGCACTTCGCATATATCAAGGACGGCGCCGCATTCTATCCCGACCAGGAAATTGCGGCAGCAGGCGCAGTCGAGGGCAAGACCGACGACGGATTCTACTATATCATCGTAAACCAGATCGGCTCCCAGATTGAGGAGATCATCAAGGACTACAAGCCCGGCGACACAGTCACCAAGCTTGAGGTACCGGAGCCTGACTACGAGGAAACAGTTCCCACTGACGAGCAGGGTGCTGTTGTCATTCCGTCCACGACCGCAGAAGCAGACAGCGACTTTGCTGTCCTCGGCTGATATGCTGGCAATATAGCATGAAAAATCTCCCCCGTTTTTTCCGGGGGATATCAAAGGAATATAGGCGCAAATCCGCATTACAAAAGGAATTGTAGTGCCGTATAACCAACGCCGACCATGCCTTAACCAATAAAAAGGACGCCTTTCAGTGAAAAGCGTCCTTTTCTATATATTATGAAACAAAGACATAAAGGGAGATTTTTTACAGGCTGCAAGCGAAGCGGCAAAAGCACATTCTTCCAGTTTGTCACGCCATGATCATGAAAATGTGATATAAGGTCACCTCTAAAAACCTTGTTTGAGTGAAAATGTGTATAGCACACCGACTGCTTCTTCAAACCTCCTC
>CAKSHG010000202.1 GCA_934456315.1 uncultured Oscillospiraceae bacterium
CTCGCGAATGCACAGCAGCGCGGAAAGCCTCCGTTCATCATCATCGCGGACGAAATAGAGGACCCGCACAACCTCGGCGCGATAATTCGTACCGCCGAGGCGGCGGGCGCTGACGGGCTGATTATCCCGAAGCGCCGCAGCGCTTCCCTCAACGCTACGGTGTTCAAAACCTCCGCAGGAGCCGCAGCCTGGCTCAAGGTCGCAAGGGTGTCAAACCTGGTCGACACCATCAAGCGCCTCAAGGAAGCGGGCGTGTGGGTCTACGGCATGGAAGCGGACGGAACTCCGGTTGCCAAGGCGGACCTGTCCGGAGCGGTCGCCCTGGTCGTAGGCAGCGAGGGCTTCGGGCTGGGACGGCTCGTCCGTGAGAACTGCGACATGACGCTGTCGCTGCCGATGTTCGGGAAGGTGAACTCCCTCAACGCGTCGGTTTCGGCTGGCATACTCATGTACGAGGTCGTAAAGCACCGCGGCTGATCCCGGCGCGGTATCTGAAAATTAGGAGAGATATTAGATGTCTGATAATTACAGCATTGACGATATTCTGGCAGAAATAGACAAAAAGCGCGGAAACACGCCGAAATCCACTGAAAGCGTCACCGAAATAATCTCGCAGAGCGAACTGCACAGTGCCGCAGGCAGCACTTCCCACACGCGTATGGCTCCATACGCGGAGGACAGCGTTTCCGAGGACGAGGAAGCGCGTGAGCGTGCGGAAAATATCCGCCGCGCGTCCGAGAACAACCGGAAGAAAGCCGAGGACAGGCGCCGCGAGCAGCTCCGTCAGGAACAGATACGCATTGAGCAGGAACGCGCCGAAAAGGAGCTGAACATGCAGTTCAGCGAGAAGGAACCTGCCAGGCCCGCCGAAACCGCTCCTGCCAAGCCGGAGCACAGCGGATACACCTCCGAGCTTTCATCGCCGTCCGAGGCGGCAAAGCTGTTCGGCGGCTCTGAAGAACAGCCGCAGGAGGTCGTACAGCCGGAGAGCGAGTACGTCCAGCCCTATGTGAAGCCCAAAGTTTCCGGCAGCGACGATATCGTGTTCCACACAAAGAGCGACCTTGTGACCTCCGACACCATGCAGATGAGAAAGATGCAGCGTATCGAGGAGATAAACCGCGCCCTGCTTGAGGTAGACCGCGCAGCCGAGGAGCCTGACGACCTGCTGGATTCCCTGAATCCGATGGAGTCCCGCGAAAAGGCTGTCGGCGAGCTGAAAAACGCCGCCGAGCCGCAGGGGGACATCGGCGACACGCTCGCGGTTTCCGGAAACGACCTAAAGAAAATGTCCAGCGGCGAAACGGAGCACGTCAAGGAATACTCCCCGGTGACTTCGCGCAAGAAAGGCTCCGCAGGATCATCAAATCCCGCAGCGGCGCCAAAGGCGGCGAAGATAGAGGACGTGCTTTTCACCCCGGGTGCGCAGAAGAAGTCCGAGCCGGGCGCCCCGAAGGACCGCAGCAGCGAAGCGCTCGTAGCGTCGCTGAACCAGAAATTAAAGGAGCAGCGTGAGAAAGACCGCGCGGAGGAGCGCACCGTTACCATCACGGATCTTTCCGCCCCGAAGAATCTCCCGCCGCGTTCGCTGAACCTTGACTACGACAACAAGGTGATAGACACCAGCATACTGCCCAAGACCGACCCGGTCGCAGCAGTCCGCGAAGCGGAGGCACTTGCGGAGCGCAAGAAGCGCAAGATAGCGAACTTCATGCTCGCCGACATCGACGACGAGGTGGAAAACGCCGAGGAAAAGGAAGCAGAGGACGACGACTACGATGATGACGACGGCGAGGACGAGATAATCGACCTCGACGACGAAAATGTCATCACCGAAAGACTTGCGAGAGCCGGAAAGGGTCTTGCAGGACGTCTGACTATCCTACTGCTGCTGACTGCCGCGACAGCTGTCGTGGCGCTCATCTACTTCTTCAAGATAGACAGCATTCCGATACTTTCGGAGCTGATCAAGCCGGATATCTTCCTGTACGCGAACCTCACCATCGGCATATTGAGCTTCGCCGCCTGCTCAAGCGTTATCACCAACGGATTTTCCCGACTGTTCCGCGGCAAGCCCGACGGCGACACACTGTGCGCGTTCGCCCACCTCGGCTCCCTCGGCGCTATCGTTATGTACCTCGCGGAAACGAACTACCTCGCAATGAACAGGTCGTTCTGCTATCTGCTGGTTTCCATGCTGGCCCTGTCATTCAACACAATTTCGAAGATCTGCACGGTCCGCGCGGCTAAGAACAATTTCCGGTTCATCTCCGGCGATACCGACAAGTATTTCGTTGAATGCACCGACGGCGAGGACGCCGAGCGCCTTGCAAGGGGCGCAGGTCACGGAATTCCCGTCATTGCGTCCATGCGTAAGACTGAAATGCTCTGCGACTTCATCATCTCCACCTACTGCGAGGACGTTTCCGACCGCATTTCCCGCGTGCTCACGCCGGTCATTCTCGGCGTGTCCGTCGTTGCGGGAGCGCTCGGGTTCTTTGCGGAAACCGGCGTGACCTCCAACGTCATGAACCAGTGGTCCTTCGCCGCTACGGTATTTTCAGCAGTGCTGTGCGTCGGCGCTTCCTTTACCGGCGCGCTTATCGTCATGCTGCCAATGCTTAGTGCGTCCAGAAAGACCACCTCGCGCCGTGCAGCTATCCTTGGCTACAGCGCCGTTGAGGATTTCAGCGCAGTCAACTCCGTGCTGGTAGAAGCCAAGACGCTGTTCCCTGCCGGCTCTGTTTCTATCCGCAACATCTGGGACTACAACAAGAACGGAAAGAACGGCTCGCAGCGCATTACGATAGACGAAGCGATAATCTACGCCGCAAGCCTTGCGGTAAGCTCCGACAGCATTCTTGCAGACCCGCTGTTCAACATGCTCAACTACAAGCCCGCGCTGCTCAAGAAAGTATCCAACTGCGTCTACGAGAGCGGACTCGGCGTTTCCGGCTGGATAGGCAGCCGCAGAGTGCTCCTCGGCAGCCGCGACCACATGAAATCCCACGGCATCACCGTCCCGGACAGCAAGAAGGAAAGCGCGCTCAACAAGAAGAACGACGAGGTGATCTACCTTGCGGTCGCTGGTGAGGTCTGCATGCTGTTCTTCGTAACCCTGACGGCCAACCCGCAGGTCAAGGAGCAGGTCCAGAAGCTCGCCAGAAACGACGTCAGCCTTATCGTAAAGACGGTGGACGGCGCTCTGACCGAGGGAGTGGTTTCCGAACTGTTCGACATCTACGCGGACAACGTGCGTATCCTCCCGGCGGAGGCCCACGACACCTTCGACGAGCACACCAAGTACGCCGGCAAGGGCAGCGCAGCCGTTTCCTGCGACGGAACGTTCTCCTCCCTGGCTTCCGCGATAAACGGGGCAAGGGCGCTCGGCGAGCGTATCCGGCTCGGCTGTATCATGGAGATATTCGGCATCGCGCTGGGAGTTCTGCTGGTGTTCATCTTCGCGATTTTCAGGAACTATTCGCTGCTGAACGGCTTCTGGATAGCAGGTTATAATATAGTATGGCTGCTGCTCACCATCATGGTGCAGTCATTCAGGCGGATATAATATGACCCTTGACGAGGAATACATGACCCAGGCTCTGGAGCGCGCAAAGCGCGCCGCGGAGCTTGGCGAGATACCCGTCGGCGCCATCGTTGTGGACCCTGACGGGAACATCATCGGCGAGGGCTGGAACCTCCGGGAGCATTTGCAGTCCCCGACCGCTCACGCCGAAATCCTGGCGATAGAGCAGGCGGCAAAGCATCTCGGCAGCTGGCGGCTGTCCGGCTGTACGCTTTACGTCACGCTGGAGCCCTGCCCGATGTGCGCCGGAGCAGTCATGAACTCCCGGCTGAAACGGCTGGTCTACGGAGCGTTCGACGACAAGAACGGCGCCTGCGCCTCTGTTGTAAACCTGTTCGAGGAGCGGTTCACGCATATTCCGTTCGTCCGCAGCCGCATACTGATGGAACAGTGCGGCGGAGTGCTCACGGATTTCTTCCGGGAACTGCGCGTGAAGGCTGACGACGACACAATATAACTTAACGAAAG
>CAKSHG010000203.1 GCA_934456315.1 uncultured Oscillospiraceae bacterium
ATGTGTAACAGAGCGGATAGGTAAATCAGCCAGCGCCCAGACCCTCGGACATTCGGTTGATGAATTCGTTGTCGCGCAGGGGTCTGCCGTTGAAGATACCCTCGATGAGGTCTATCTCGGTTCCGCCGATAGCGGTCAGGTCGGAGGGATTGTCGACGTCCTTTGCGCAGACGGCGATACCCTTGCTGTGGGCTTTCTTTATCAGCGAGCGCACGAATCCGGAGGAAACACTGTCGCCGCTGAAGCGGTCAGCGCGTATCTTTATCGTCTTGACGGACGGGTTGTTCAGCGGGGTATCCGTGAAGTAGCCCGCTCCGGTATCGTCCGCGATGATGTTCATTCCCATGCGCGAGAGCGCCTGGAGGTAGATACCGCCGCTGGTGAGGGTGCCCTCCGATTCAGTTACCGCTATGCTTATCGCGCTTGGCGGCAGGGAATACTCAAGCAGGGTGCTCTGAAGAACGTCAACAGAAATTTCACTGTTAAGGATATTCTCGGGCATCTTGAAGCTTACGCGGAAATCCGGATATCCAAGCTCCCGCACGGAGGCGCAGAAACTGCATATCTTGTCGCAGGCGAACCGGTAGAGTTGCCGCGAATATCCAAGCTGGTCGATTATTGGCAGGAATCTGCTGCGCGGAACGGTCATATCCTCGTTGCCCCAGAACAGTGTTGCTTCGCAGCAGTGCAGCCGTCCGGTCTTCATCTCAAGAACCGGCTGATAGAGGTAGAAGAAGCCCTTGAAGCCGTTCTCGGCTGAATCGGTGATGAGCTTTTTGACCATGCGGTTGTCGGTGAGCGCGTCCTCAAGCCCCTCGGCGTAGCACACTGCGTCCTCGCTCAGGCGTTCCTTGGCAAGGCGGAGGGTGTGCGTCGCGGCACTGACGACGGTGTCGATATTCTCCGCGTCATGCGGGTAGATAGTGAATCCTGCGTAAACGCGCAGGTGGTGTTCGTTGTTGTGGAGGTACCACGGCGAGCGGAACTTTGTCAGCACCGCCTGCGCGAACTGGCGCGCTTCTTCGCGCTGGATACCGCTAAGCGTTATGAAAAGGATATCGCTGGAGAATCTGTAGACCTTCTTCTGCGAGCTGCACGGGAGAGCCAGGATATATTCCGCGCAGCTTTTCAGGATATCGTCTGCGTATTCGAATCCGTAGATCTCGGAAATGTTCTTGAGGTTGGAGAATTCCACCGCGATAACTGCGCCGCTGCGGTTCTCGGATATCTCCGTGGTGAAGTCGCGCTCGAACATGCTGCGGTTCGGCATGCTGGTGCCGACGTCGAAGTACGCCAGGCGCTCGAGCCGCGTCTGGGAGTTGCGCAGCTCCTCCTCCATGAACATCTTATAGATGACGGTGGAAAGCAGCTGCGTCAGGGATTTGAGCAGGTTACGCTCGCGGCTGCTCCATTCGCGGTCAGCGGTGCGGGAGGTGTAGAGCAGCACTCCGCGGTTGGAGCCCTGGTCGTAGGTGCGCGCTAGCACGCAGCTTAGATTCTTGTGTTCCCGGTCCATGCCGATGGTGCGCAGGTCGGTGCAGACGATGCCGCTGTAATCCAGCTCATCGCGTATTTCGGGTTTGCAGTTGAAATTGACGATGACCGGAAGCACCATTCCGGAGCGGTCGAGCTTGTATGCCTTTCCGGAATTCTGCTCGTCCGTGCAGAATTCTATCTCGGACAGGTCGAAATGCTCGGTCATGAGCAGGGTGATGTTCTTTATTGCGGTCTTGGTGTCCGGGCTTTGCAGGAATATCGAGTAGACGCCGTTGACCATTATCTGGTCCTCGAAATTCTGACCGAGGAGCTTGTTGGCATTCTGTGAGGTTTCCATCTCGTCGACAAGCGCAACGTAGGAATTCGCCACTGTCGAGATGGTGTTGACCATGGTTTCGAGGAGCTGGGCGTTGCTGTCAACTATATCCTGCGATTCTCCGGTGATGAGCCAGGAGCCGATGGTCTGATGGCGGACGCGTATGCTCTTTTTCCGCTGGTAGTCCATCTTGTTCAGGTTTATTTTCTTGTCCTGACCGCTGGGAAGTATCAGCGCACCGTCAGCGTCGGTTATCGCGGAGAAAAGCCCGCTCGCCTGGGAAAGCGGCTGCTGGATACGCACGAGGTAGTCCTCGCCGAGGATATCGCGCAGCGTATAATTCGGCTGGTCGCTTATCTTTACGGAATGCTTGCTGCGGAAGCGGCGCATTACGATGTCCTCGCCCTCGCAGTCGAGGTAGTCGGTGACGTTGAACATCATTCCCTCGATGAATTCGAGCGGGGAGCCGCTGCGGAACACCTTCCCGGTGATATAGAACCACTGGTAGTCGTTCCCAGTGTTGAGCCGGGCGTGCAGCTTTATTTCGTCGGCAGTGCCCGCCGTTACCTGCGCTATTACCTCGCAGAAAGGCTGGTAGTCGTCCGGGTGCACAATGTCGCCCATTATCACAGTGTCGCCGGTGGAACCTATCGGATTGCTTCCGGCAAGTATCCGGGCAGGGAAACCCTGCTTGAAGCTCATAGTGTACGCCAGGTTCCCGCTGCTTTCGATAGCGCGCAAGAGCGGCTCGGGGTCAGCTGACGCGGGTGTATTGGTGCGGCGGGTCGGCTGGCTGGATTGACTGGATTGGCTGGATTTGTTGGACTGGGCAGAGTTTATCATAATATGCTCTGCGGGTCTTGTGGCTGCCGGACGTGCTGTCCGTGTGTTGTTTGCTGTCAAGTGTATCACCTCATGGGTACGTCAATATTGTCAAAAAATTATCAACCAAGTCGTGTTACATAACGTTTGTTTTCTATCAAGTACATTTTACCATAAAATATTTAACATTTCAAGCCCATTTTGTGCTTTTTTTAGAATTTCACACAAATTTCATATTTGTTAAAGTAAATTAAGTAAAATTGGCCTGGTAACCTCACAAGAAAAGCGGGTCAGAGCCGCAGAGTTGACCGCAGCCCCGACCCGGAAAATGTCGGTTCATGAAAATAATATGCCCATATCGTCAGTTATATGTCAATTTTCGGTTCAGCGCTTCTTGTATGCTCCGATATAGTTCATTTCGTAATCAAAAAGGTACAGCATATCGCCGTCTATCACCAGGCAGAAGTCCGTATTCTCCACCGGAGAGCTTCCCCAGTAGAAAACATCTGTATTGGCAGGCGGAGGAACGTTCTCCACAGCGTCGTAGCGTTTGCCGTCGGCGGTCAGCCAGCCCTGCGGTGAGCGTACTATCACCCAGGCGCCGCCGCTTTCCGGATTGCCGCGATTGTCATCTGACGGCTCCTCGGTAGACCATTCCTCCTCGCTGACATATATTTCTTCGGTTTCAGCCCATGCGTCGCAGGTAGATTCTGCGACATCCATGGTCGCTTCGTCAGAGTAACGCGGAGATTCCTGCGTATAGTCCCACGCTTCTTCTGTGTATGAGTCTATCACGCCGGATCCCGGATTGCCATGGTTATCCCGGTCGGCGTCATAGCTGGGCTCCTCGGTGGAAAAAGCCGGAGAATCCATTGTGGCGGGAACTAATTGATTTATCTTGCTGTCGGAGGGGTTCGTGTGACCCTTGTCAACATCGTCGAAGCTGTCTGCGCTGACATCACTGTCGGCGTCGGCTGCTGAACCGTTCGCGGGAATTTCTTCAGTGATATTCCCAGGGAATATTGTTCCGTCGCCGGAGCTGGGATTGGGCATAGCGTCGTCATAGCCGTAGCCGATACTGTCGGAGTTTGCGATACCGCCGGTCACTTCGCAGTCCGGGACTTCGTCGGCTGCTGTGTCCTCGGCGATCTCCGTGGTGGAGTACTGGATCCGGGAGGTTTCCGGTGTGGAAGATTCTGCGATTGCAGCATCGGCAGCCATGGAATCCATGCTGGAGCCGGAAGCTATCATTCCGTTGGAGGCTTTGAGCGAGGGTACGATGTTCACTGCTGCAACGGTAATAACCGCGCAGGCTGCAACGGCTCCGCCGATGTATGCGATGCGGCGCAGCGGGAGCGGCTTTTTCGGATTTCCGGGCGGCTCTGCGGGAGCGTCGGGGTGCTCCTGGAGCTCCTT
>CAKSHG010000204.1 GCA_934456315.1 uncultured Oscillospiraceae bacterium
CCCTGCACAGCCTCAAGCAGCTGCCCCAGGACGAGCGTGAGGTCGCCGACTATCGGGATATCAACATCGAGGTTCTTTCCTATCTCGGCGGGGTCTATATCAATATGGATAACCGTCAGGTCATCACGCTGCTTCATCGCCGCTATCGCGCGGTCGCCTACCCTAGCGCCCATCAGAATGAGCGTATCGCAGGAGTTCACCGCGGTGTTCGCCGCCCTGCAGCCGTGCATTCCGAGCATTCCGTAGAACAGCGGAGAGTCGGTCGGGATAGCTCCCAGACCCATCATCGTGGAAACCACCGGGATATCGGTCTTTTCCGCGAACTCGCGCATGAGCGCCGCCGCGTCCCCAGTGAACAGTCCGCCGCCGGCGAGTATCAGCGGCTTTTTGGACTCCGCTATCGCTGCGACTGCGCGCTTTATCTGGTTGCCGTTGCCGGTGCTGCTCGGACGGTAGCTCCGGATATCGACGGTTTCAGGGTACTCGAAGTCGATTTCAGCATTCTGCACGTCGAACGGAACGTCTATCAGGACAGGACCGCGCCTGCCGGTGCCCGCGATGTAGAACGCGCGCCTGAACACCTCTGCGGTGTCCTCCGGGCGCTTGAGCAGGTAGCTGTGCTTGACGAACGGCTCTGCGGAGCCTGTGATATCCGCTTCCTGGAACACGTCCCTGCCTATCTGGTCGGAGTTGACCTGACCGGTGATGACCACCATCGGCACGGAATCCATGTACGCCGTCGCGATAGCGGTTATGAGGTTCAGCGCACCGGGACCGCTCGTTGCGATGGCGACCGCGGGCTTGCCGGTGATGCGGGCGTAGCCGCTCGCGGCGTGACCTCCGTTGACCTCGTGGCGGACGAGGATATGGCGGATATCCGTCTTGTATAATTCATCGTAGAACGGGCAGATAGCCGCGCCGGGATAGCCGAAAACGGTAGAGATACCCTCAGCTGCCAGGCACTCGGTCATAGCCTTGGCTACAGTCATGCGAACCTTACTCAAACTCTGGAACATTCCTTTCGGACGCCGCCCCATGGCAGCGCATTCATTCTATATTAGATACATCATCATTATACCAAACAACACCGCACTTGTCAAGAGAAATATGCGAAAAAAGCAGACGTTTTGTCACACTTTGATGTTAGGCGTGCACAACATACAGCTTTCTGCCGTGACGGGCGCAGAAGGAATCCCCTCCGCAGGACGTCTGCAAAGGGGATAATATCCGCGTCACTCCGCGCATTCCGGCGGATTCGTGAGCCTGTTGAAACGCTCCAGCGCCGCGATGGAGCTTTCGCGCTCCTGCGGCAGATATTCCCGCGTGAGCGGTGAATCCGCGATGATACGCCGCGCCTGGGCAATATCCTGCACCTCTCCGAGGGCGATGAGCGCTGAAACCCCGCTGCCGAGCGCCGCAGCGTCCTGCGGACCCGCAATGACCGGGACGCCGGAGATGTCCGCGATGAGCTGGCACAGCAGGCCGTCCCCGGCTCCCTTTCCGACGGCATACAGCCGCCCGGGAGCTATCCCGGCGAACCCCGTCAGCTCCTGGAGGGAGCGGACGGCTCCGCATGCAACGCTCTGGTAAATGCAGCGTGTCACCTCTCCCGACGACATGGGGACCGGCTGCGACGTCCTGCGGCAGTACTCCTGCACCTTCGGGGGAATGTCGTCCGGCAGCGCGAATTCCGGCGCGGAGGCGTCGATGAAGCTAAGGAACGGAGCCGCTTCCCGCGCCATGTTCTCCAGGTCGGAGGGGCTGTAGCCCGTACACCGCGTGGAGTTGTACCAGCGGCGGCTCTCCTGTATCATCGCCAGCCCGGCGGACTCCCTGACCAGCGTCGACCTGCCGCCGTGACCTCCGTCGTTGGATAATCCGAGCGCGAACGCCTGCCCGGTCGTGACGGGTCTGCGGAGCTCCGTGCCGCAGTATGTGCGGGTCCCTAGCTCCAGGAACGCGTACTTCTCCTCCGCAGCAGGGACCGCGAGCGCCGCCGAAGCCCGCTCATACGAAGCGCAGGCATACACGGGAACCGGCTCAATGCGGAATTCGTCCGCAAGCTCCTGCTTCAGCGCCCCATAGCGCTCCCCCGGCTGGATAAGCGGCGGGAAGATGCGTTTCGGGATACCCAGCGCCTCGATAAGGCGGAGGTTCCAGCCGCGGCTCTTCTGGTCGATGAGCTGCGTGGTGACCGCCGTGGTGAATTCGCTGCGGCACTCCCCCGTCAGGAAGTACGCGAACAGGTCCGGGATCATCAGCAGCCTTTCCGCGCGGAATATCGCGTTCTTTTCGTGCCTTACGAGGTAGTTCAGCTGGAACAGCGTATCCGCCGCCTTCGGCTGAACGCCGCTCTGCCTGAACAGCTCCTCCGCCGGGACAGCCGCGCAGACCTCCTCCGCCATGCCGTCCGTCCGGCTGTCGCGGAAGTGCACCGGGTCCTCAAGCAGCTCCCCGTCCTGACCTATCAGCCCGAAATCACCGCCCCACGCTTCAATGCTTATCGCGTCAAAGCCGCCGTTGAACACACCGAAGCCTATCGCGGTCTTTATCTGCTCCCACAGCTCGCCGATATCCCAGCGGAGGTGACCGTCCACAGTCACGGGGACGTTCGGGAAGCGGTGTATCTCCTCCAGCGTGAAGCCGCTCTCATCGCGGCGGCAGAGCAATGCGCGCCCCATTGTAACGCCGAGGTCAAAAACTAATACGGTCTTAGGCATAAAAAAACTCCTGTTAAATCCTTTTCTCAAGTCCGACCAGCTTCACGCCGGGCAGCCCGTTGAACGTGCATGGAACTATCCCAGCCTCCCGCCAGCCGTGCTTCGCGTACATCGCGCGGGCTGCGGCGTTGCGCTCGTTGGTGTCGATACGCAGGACGCGGCAGCCGCGCTCCCGCGCGTAGTTCTCGTAGAACTCCAGGAACGCCCGGGCATAGCCGCGTCCGTTCGCGGAGGGCTCCACCACCAGCGTGTGGAGGACCCACACGTTGCCGTCCGGCTTATAGAGCCAGTCGGTGCCGGCGTACTCCGGGAGCTGCTCGCGGTTTATCCGCCCTGCGGCGAGTATCTCCCCGCCGTCCTCCAGCACGAACATGTCGCCCAGCGAAACCGCCGCTTCGGCGGTCGCGCGCACCGGGTACACCCCGCGCCGCCAGCCTATGGTCATTCTGCCGGATTCCTCCTCGCCGTGGATATGGTCGTATATCAAAGCTATCGCGTCGATGTCCGCCGCTGCTGCCTTTCTTATGTTCATATCAGTGCCTCTTTGATTCTGGCTGTAGTTCAGGGGAAGTCCCTTTACATATCATTTTATCATGTATCTTCGCAAAAGTAAAGGAATATCAGGCGGTTTTCATTTGTGCAAAATCAACAAAAATCGTCAGCGTGATTTTTAATCCGCACCCCGCTGCAACGACTTGTAATATTCAGGATTTTGTAGTATAATGATTACATGGATCATTATGGGCAGGGCTGTTCTGCAGCCCTCCCGGTAATGATATATCGACAGAACTACGGAGGTGCGCTAGGTGAGTGGCAATAGTTTGAAATGGATACCCCTCGAAGGAATGGATCTTACCGCGGCTGAACTTGCTCCGGCTGAAAAGCTGCGTAAATTCGGATTTTCGCTGGTGTCATGCAGTTTCGGCTCCGAAAAGCTAACTAAGGCGGGGCTGTGCATATATGATGTGCTTATCGAGAAAGAAAACCCCAATATACTGGTCGTAACTTCTTCAAGGGAGATATACGGCTGGTACCGCATACTGATGACCGGCATCGGCGCGGATTTCAAGGTAGTCACCGGCGCGGCGAACGAGATAGTGTTCTTCTCCGCCGACAGCTCCAACCTGTATCTCTGCCCGGATACCGCGGCTAACCTGAAAACAAGGGTCCCCGCAGATTTCCAGTGGGACCTCATCATAATCGACGGCGAGCAGAGCCAGACCGCGCCTGACTTCGCAAAGCTCCGGGAGCTGTTCCCGTGGAAGTCCGAGCGCCTGCTGATGTTCACGCAGTTCCCCGCGCAGAACGACGAGGAA
>CAKSHG010000205.1 GCA_934456315.1 uncultured Oscillospiraceae bacterium
TTAGCCTTGCCGTTGATGTCGAGGTAGACGGAGTACAGCGCGAGCTGGGTCAGGATACCCGCGAGGATACCCGGGATACCGAGCATCGTGTTAAGCAGCGCGGTGCACAGTCCGGCAGCGCAGCCCGCCAGGAATGCGATGAGCATTGCCACGGGAACGGGGACGCCGTTGGAAATGAGCACTACAGCGACAACGCCGCCCAGACCGAGAGTACCGTCAACGGTGAGGTCCGCGAAGTCGAGTATTTTGTAGGTGATGAAAACGCCGATAGCCATGATACCCCAGATAAGGCCCTGGGTGATATCACCGGGGAGGGCGTTTCCGAAGGTGGATAGCTTAGCCAGAAAAATGTCCATGATCTCTCTCCGATACAGTTTATTTTTTGCGGGAAAAGTGCCTTTATTTATGCAGAAGCGGGGAACGGACACAGCCCGCACCCCGTTATGCATTAGTTTGGTTTGCCCGGAAGGGTCATTACTCGGCGATAGCCTCGTAGCCCTCGGGAGCTGTTACGCCGAGTTCAGCGCAGATAGCTGCGTTGTACTTCTTGGTAACGTTGGGAGCGAAACGAACGTCCATTGTGGAAACGTCAGCGCCCTCTACCAGGATCTCGTAAGCCATCTCGCCGGTAGCTCTGCCGAGGTCCTCATAGCTGATGGACAGTGTAGCAACGCCGCAGCCTCTGCAAATGCCCTCTTCGCCTGCGATAACCGGGATACCGGCAGGAACTACGATGTTCTTGATGGTTTCGGTGGAAGAAGCCATTGTGTTATCGGTCGGGATATAAAGTACATCGCACTCGCCGATAGCTGTGGTGGTAACGGTGCTGATCTCGTTGGTGTCAGCTGCGCTGTACTCCTTGCAAGCTACGCCTGCTTCTGCAAGTGCGTTAGCGAACAGGGTCGCCTGATACTTGGAGTTGGCCTCAGCGGAGCAGTAGAGGATACCTACCTGCTTTACATCGGGGAACATCTCGAGCAGCATCTTAGCCTGCTCGTCGATAGGAGCGAGGTCGGAGGTACCGGAAATGTTGGTGCCGGTAGCGCCGGTCCAGTCGTCGATGGAAAGTGCGGTAGCGTAGTCGGTAACGGAAGTGCCGAGGATCGGGATAGTTGCGGTAGCAGCGCTTGCAGCCTGGAGAGCGCCGGTAGCGTTTGCGAGGATAAGATCAACGCCGGAAGCAGCGAAGCCGGTGCAGATGGTGGTGCAGTTGGTGGACTCGCCGTTAGCGTTCTGCTCGTCAAACTTTACATGGTCAGCGCCGAGCTTCTCGGTGAGGACGTCCTTGAATCCCTTTGTAGCTGCGTCGAGAGCTTCGTGCTGAACGAGCTGGCAGATACCGATGTTGTAAACCTTGTCAGCGGGGATCTCTGCTGCGGAGCTGTCGTCAGCTGCGTCTGCCGCGCTGGAAGCGTCAGCGGTGGAAGCTGCGTCTGCTGTAGCAGTGCTGCTGTCTGCTGCGGAAGAATCTGCCGCAGAGGAATCAGCGGCGGAGCTGGAATTTGTAGAGCTTGCGCATGCTGTTGCGGAAACAGCCATAGCGGCAGCTGCGATAGCTGCGAAAATCTTTCTGATCTTCATGGTACGTTTCTCCTTGTTTGTTCATTATATGTATTATTCGTTATGCGCTTTGGGGCTTTTATGCTTTTGGGCTTTGTCGCTTTGGAGCTTTTGCTCATTAAAGCCGCCCGCGCATATCCTAATTATAGCACAACCTGGGCGAAAGTGCAACTTCTCATTGCAATAAATTTCAGTTTCTCCTGCATTTTTGTGAATTTTAAACAAAACAGCGCCGTCGGATTTCCCACATAGAGCAGTCCGGCGGCGTTATATCATGTAAATGTTTTCAGAAACCCAGCTCGTTCTTGAAATAGCTGTAAAGCTCTCCTGCCATTTCCTCCTGCTCGGTGGCGCGGGGGTGGCCGTTTGTCCCGCAGCCCGTACGGCGGAACAGGAAGTGCGTTACGCGCTCGGAACCTACCTCCCGGGTTATCTCCTCAAGGGCGTCGTCCCAGGTGTGGTCGTGCCCCAGGATAGTCAGTATCAGCACGAACTTCGCGGCAGGGTACTTTTCCATCAGTGTGCGGAGCAGCTTGATGTAGTTATCCTTCCAGTAGCGGCGGTACTCCGGGGTCTTGATACGCTCCGGCTCGGGGTTGGCGTCGTTCTGACCGATGGCGATTATGACCGCGTCCGGCGTCCAAAGGGAGAAATCCCACTGTTTCTTCTCCTTGTAAGGGCTGAACTGTATCTTATCGTAGCAGCTTTCCATACCGGTGAGCTGGTCGGAGCAGAAATATCCGGTGCCGTCCAGCAGTGCGATACCTCCCTGCGCGATGTCGTGCAGCTCGGCGTTGAGCTTCCTCGCGAGCGCCATCGGGTAGGAAAACTGGGAGTTGTCCAGCCTGTTGCGGTGGTCCGGCGGGTCGCACTGACCAATATAATAAAGCGCCTCGGTGACTTCTCCGGCGGAAACGCTGTCGCCGTATACCTCAAGCTTCATGTCATACTTGTGCTGCGGGTTGGAAACCTCCGCATTTTCGTCGACGATGATACCGGCGAATTCTATATAATTGTGCGACGCCATGGTTTTGAGGATACGCAGCGTATGCAGCTTGTCCTCAAGTCCCCCGGCAGCGGCGTAGACCTCGTCCTCGTTTGAGTTTGTGAGGGTTATCTTGGTCATAACGCCGTCAACGATGACCGCAAAGTGAGTTTCCTCCTGCATGTTGATGTTCTTCAGGACTACTGCTGCGGAAGTGCCTGTGAAGTTTACGTCCGCGTAGGTCGCGGGCCACACCATTACCGGGCGCTTCGGGTCGTCGAAGTCTATTCTCCCGACATACTGGAAACAATCCGAGTCGGCGGGAATGAATTTTTTTCCTTTTTGTATCGTGTAAGCCATTTTTCCTCCTGTTGCCGCCATTACTGCGGTAGTCTGTAGTGTCCCCGGTTGTCCTCCGGGGTGATGTCATCACCGTTTTCATAAAGGCGGTAATACTGAAATTCCGTGCCGTAATTTTCCGTGATATAATTTACGGCGGTGATCCCGTTGTCGAATACTATAACTTCGCTGACAGTACCGCCATCCTGCGCTATTCTGTCAGTCATATTCCAGGGGAGAGCGTTTTTGTCCGCGACTTGTCCGCATACTGAAACAAAAGACAGTTCGTTAGCAGAAAACGTATACCAATAAGGTTTCCATGTATGAGCCATGTTACCCTCGAATTCGCTGCTGAGCGCAGTAAAGCCGCGGTCGCCGTCCGGGGAAAGCTGCATCTGCGCGCTACCGTTTATAGGTATCTCAACGGCTTTCCCGTCAACTACGGTGAACGCATGCGACACCGAGTAAGTGGCATAGCGTTCGTCTGTGACAAGCATTTTCACGCCGCCGCAGTTATACACGGCAGGCGCTGAGAACCATGCGTCCGACAGGAGCCGCCGGGTGTCGCAGTCGTTTTCGAACCATAAATCGCCGATAAGATCATCATATTCGGTATCTCCTGTGATGTAAAACCGCGCTGACCTGCCCCCGATGGATACGTCGGTGCTCCACAAAATCTGCGTAGTTGCCGGGGATACGCCTGCTACGTTTGATACGTTTGTTTCCTGCGTGATTCCTGGCGATTCAGACATGCGAGCGGTCGTAGATATATCAGGAGTGCTTTTCGGCTCTGTTTCCTGAGCGGCGGTCGAACTGTTTCCACGGGAGCAGCCAGACAGCAGCATGGCGGCGGTCAGCAGAAGAACGCAGTATTCACGTTTCATTATAGATGTACTTTACAAGTCAGCCGGGTCACTTCAAGCCGGAAAACGCAGACTGCGTCCAGCATTTCCGGACGGAATTCGCAGTTTTCCTTGCCTGCGGTGTGTTTCATCAGGCTTTGCAGACCGAGCAGAGTTTCCTCCGGGTCGGTGACGATATCAACGTTTCCGTTGCCGATAACGCTGCTGAATTCCGCGTAGCAGTCGCAGGGAGCCTCGCCGGGGTGCAGCTCGTAGCCGCAGTCCATCTCGAA
>CAKSHG010000206.1 GCA_934456315.1 uncultured Oscillospiraceae bacterium
CGCACCTTAGTAATTTTTCCCGCCTCGTCAAGAATATTCAGATCTCTTTTGACCGTTGAGGCGGATACGTCAAGTATCCTGCAAAGCTCGCCTATTGTAACGCTTTTGCGTGTGTTTACCGTTTCAGTGATTATTGAGTGACGTTCTTCTGTTAGCATTTCTGACCCTCTTTTTTGTTCTTTGGAATCCTATTTTGAGCTGTTTTGAACTTGTTTGATTTGTTCTGACTATATATTATCACAGCAATTCCAAAAAATCAAGTGGTTTAGACCAAAAATATTCATGATCACGCACAATTTGTACACATCGACAGCAAATATTGATTTGAATTGTGCACATTCAACAAAACGACATTGCTTTGGAGTGCGGTGATATACATTACAGCCCTCAAATGTTCATTTTGGCTCACAAAACAACAAAACCGGGCAGGTGAAAACCTGCCCGGTTCAGAAACGTTCATTTAATTTTGCCTTTTTGCCTTTGACCGTTCAAATCCGGCTATGTAATCCTCGACTATTTTAGCGGAATTTTCCGCGCCTATCGACGAATCCACCATAAGGTCGTAGTGGCGCCGGTCGCCCCAGTCGCTTCCGGAAATGCTTCTGTAATATGCGGCGCGGGCGTCGTCGGACTTCCGTATGTTCTTTTCCGCCTCGGAGCGGGTGTCGCCGTATATCTCCATCACCTTTGCTATGCGGTATTCCTCTGGCGCGTAGATGAACACGCGTACAACGTCCGGGTTATCCCGCAGGATATAGTCCGCCGCCCTCCCGACGATGACGCAGCTGCCGTTTTCCGCTATCTTGCGGATAATGTTGGTCTGCGCGGTCACGGCGTGCTGTACTGCTTTTGTGCTTAGGTACATATCGTGCAGCATGTCCGGAGAATTCTTGTTGATGTCAGAGATGAATTCCTTGTCCAGCCCGCTTTCCTGCGCCGCCAGGGCGGTCATCTCCTTATAATAGAAAGGAATACCGAGTTTCTGCGCGACAAGCTTACCGACCTGTTTTCCAGATGAGCCGTGCTCCCGGGCTATCGTTATGATAACTCCGGGTCTGGAGGGCTTGATGATCTCGCCGGGGGTTTCCCCGGCTGGTTTCGTGCCGGAGGCGTAGGGGTTCCTCATGAATTTTCTGTACCAGATGAATCCCAGCAGCGTGGACAGCGAATCGGTGACCGGGAAGGTCAGCCAGAACCAGTCCAGACCGCCTATCCTGGAGAATATGAACGCCAGCGGAACAAACAGCACAACTGTCCGGAAAACCGTCAGCAGCGAGCTTCTAAGGCTCCAGCCCACCGCCTGGAAGAACACCGGGAACGTCAGCGACGACACCAGTGGAATGAAGCTGATACCGATTATCCGGAACGCAGTCACGCCTATCTCGATGACCTTTTCGTCCGACGAGAACACCCGCAGCATAGGTCCGGGAATGAACTCAAAGCAAAGCGTTCCGAGGAACATCAGCGCCATTCCGAAAACTATCGCGGTGATAAGAGTTTTCTTGCAGCGGGGAATGTTGCGCGCGGCGTAGTTGTAGCTCACCACCGGAACAATGCAGGTCTGCATTGAGCCCAGCGGGATAAAGAAGAACGACTGCCACTTGTAGTACAGTCCGAGAACGGTCACAGCCTGGTCGGAGAACGTGGCGAGTATCAGGTTCAGCCCGAATATGTAAACGGTGTACGCCGCCTGCATGAGGATATTCGGCGTGCCCAGGCGGTATATCGCGGCAATGCAGCGCGGGAACTTCCGAAGCTCCGGCGGTTTGCGGTACCCCTTTTTCATTACGACAAGGGCGGCGACTACCTGACCCGCGACGGTAGCGCACGCGGCTCCTGCAATGCCCATTTCCGGCAGCCCGAAAAATCCGAATATCAGCAGCGGGTCCAGCGCGATATTGGTCAGTGCGCCGGCTATCTGGGCTATCATCGGGCGCTTCATGTCGCCCTCCGCCTGGTGGACCTTAGTCCAGATGCTTTCAAGGAACAGCCCGAAGCTGAACACGCACACTATCCGCCCGTAGGTAACAACGTCAGCGATGACTTCCGGAGTGTCGGTTTGAAGCCGTGCGTATGCGGGCATTATTGCCCAGCAGACCGCCGCGAATACCAGCCAGCTTACCAGCGCGAGCGGAGTCCCCACGCCGGCGTGGTCCTCTGCCTCGTCGCGCCTGCCAACGCCCAGCCTTGCAGCCATTATGGTGTTTATCCCTACGCCGGTGCCCACTGCCAGAGCGATCATCAGCAGCTGAAGCGGGTAGACTATCGACAGCGCGGTCAGTCCCGAGCCGGAGTAGTTCCCGACAAAAAGGCTGTCTACGATATTGTACAGCGCCTGTATCAGCTGCGCCAGCATTACCGGCGGGGCTATCTTCAGCAGTACCTTGCTTATTTTCTCTTTTCCGAAAAGTTCATTTGTGTCCATAGTTTCTCCTGTGCGCTTAATGTCTTTATACAGCGCTTTTCAGAGTAATTATATACCCCGGGGGCTTATTTGTCAATACAGCGCATGCGCCTCTTTTATCTGTGTTTGTCCCGCATATCTGGTCATCTGTGCGATGATTTGCCCAGTTTATATCAAAATAAACAAATCCACTTGACGGCAATTGAAAAGTATTATATAATATTGGTATATCAATGAGCGGGCATCACCCGCAGCAAGGAGATAACAATGACACTGAAAAAAATCGCCGCCGCTGTTATGGCGGCTGCATTATGCGTGACTGGGGCGGGCTGCTCCAAGACCGCAGAGAGCTCGGGCAGCACTGACG
Organism: uncultured Oscillospiraceae bacterium; assembly: GCA_934456315.1. Classification (GTDB taxonomy): domain Bacteria; phylum Bacillota; class Clostridia; order Oscillospirales; family Ruminococcaceae; genus CAG-115. The sequence continues at coordinate 2,772 of CAKSHG010000206.1, forward strand.
GCGCTACCGCTGAAGCTGACGGCGGAACCTCCGCAAGGGAATTCGACACATCGCTTACCGCCATGCAGCTCACTGCTGACATCAAAGTAGGCTGGAACCTCGGAAACACACTGGACGCGACCGGCGGCTCCGGGCTGTCCCAGGAAACCAGCTGGGGCAATCCCGCAGTGACCCAGGAGCTTGTACAGGCGGTAAAGGACGCAGGCTTCAACGCGATACGCGTTCCCACCACCTGGGAGCGCCAGATCGGCGACGACGGCACCATCAGCGCGGACTGGCTGGACCGTGTTCAGCAGATAGTCGATTATGCATATGACCTGGATATGTACGTTATCCTGAACATGCATCACGAGGAATGGTACCAGCCCTACGCAGACAAGGAAGAAGAGATATCCGCTAAAATGACAAGCTGCTGGACGCAGATAGCCGAGAACTTCAAGGACTACGATCAGCACCTCATTTTCGAGGGAATGAACGAGCCGCGCTGGAAGAACACCGACTATGAGTGGAACGGCGGCAACGACGAGGGCAGGACTGTTGTCAACCACCTCAACAAGGTGTTCGTTGACGCGGTAAGAGCGACCGGCGGGAACAACCAGTACCGTTTCCTGATGGTGTGCCCCTACGCTGCGAATTCCACGGAGCCGGCTCTTGCTGCGCTGGAGCTTCCGGACGACGACAGGCTCATCGTTTCGGTGCACGCGTACATACCCTACAGCTTTGCGCTTGCGCAGCCCGGCACTGACAAGTGGGTCGCTTCCAAGCCCAACTGTACCCGCGATATCGACACTCTGGCAGAGGTGCTCGACAGGCTGTTCATCAGCAAGGGTCAGGCTGTCATCGTCGGCGAATGCGGCGCAATGAACCGCGATAACGAGGACTACCGCGCACAGTGGGCGCAGTACTATTTCAGCAAGTTTAAGGAGATCGGAATTCCCTGCTTCTGGTGGGATAACGGCGCGTTTCTTTCCGGCGAAACGTTCGGACTGTTCGACCGCCACACCAACGAGGTAAGGTACCCCGCGCTCCTTGAGGGCATTATGAAGGGCGCTTCCGGCGAAGCACTTGCAATTGAAGAAACTGACGCAGCATAAAGGAAAGGCAAAGAAATGACAGGATTTTTCTCAAAAATAACCGCGGTGATCACCGCTCTCACCCTCTTAGGAACTAATCCGGGAACGGCTCTGGACAATATAAACAG
>CAKSHG010000207.1 GCA_934456315.1 uncultured Oscillospiraceae bacterium
AATTCACAGGAGGTCTATATGGACGCACTACTGAAAAAGCAGCTTGAGATCGCTGCAACAAAGGTCAGAATGGGAGTGATCGAGGGCGTACACGCTGCCAAGGCTGGACACCCCGGCGGATCCCTTTCCGTTGCTGACACGCTCACCTATCTTTACATGCACCGCATGAACGTTGACCCGAAGAACCCCACAATGCCCGACAGGGACAGACTGGTACTCTCCAAGGGACACACCGCTCCTGCGCTTTACGCAGTCCTCGCTGAAAGAGGATTCTTCCCCGCTGAGGAGCTCAAGACCCTTCGTAAGATCGGCTCCAGACTCCAGGGACACCCCTCCATGGGCAAGCTCCCGGGCATCGACATGAGCACCGGCTCCCTCGGACAGGGCATTTCCACAGCCTGTGGCATGGCTCTTTCCGGTAAGATCTCCAGCGACACCTACAAGGTATACGCAGTTCTCGGCGACGGCGAGATCGAGGAGGGTCAGGTATGGGAGGCTGCTATGTTCGCGGCTCACTACAAGCTTGATAACCTGGTAGCAGTCGTTGATAACAACGGGCTCCAGATCGACGGCAAGATCTCCGAGGTAATGTCCCCGTACCCCATCGACGAGAAGTTCAAGGCATTCGGCTGGCACGTCATCTGCATCGACGGTCACGATTTCGACCAGATCGAGGCTGCGTTCAACGAGGCTGAAACCGTTCTCAACCAGCCCACAGTGATCATTCAGAAGTCCGTAAAGGGCAAGGGCGTTTCCTTCATGGAGAACCAGGTAGGCTGGCACGGCAAGGCTCCCAACGACGAGGAGTACGCTATCGCAATGAAGGAACTGGGCGACCACCTCGCACAGCTTGAAAAGTAATTACAGCTCGAAAGGATATACAGATATGGAAAAGAAAGCAACCCGTGACAGCTACGGTGAAGCGCTTGTAATGCTCGCAGAGAAGCGCCCCGATTTAGTAGTACTCGACGCTGACCTCGCGGCAGCGACCAAGACCGGCACATTCAAGAAGGCTCACCCTGACAGATTCTTCGACTGCGGTATCGCAGAAGCTAATATGATGGGCGTTGCAGCTGGTATCGCAAGCACCGGCAAGCTCGTATTCGCAAGCTCCTTCGCGATGTTCGCGGCAGGCAGAGCGTTCGAGATCGTCCGCAACAGCATAGGCTATCCCCACCTGAACGTCAAGATCGGCGCAACACACGCTGGTATCTCCGTAGGCGAGGACGGCGCTTCCCACCAGTGCAACGAGGATATCGCGCTGATGAGATCTATCCCCGGCATGACCGTTATCAACCCCGCAGATGACGTTGAGGCTAAGGCAGCTGTTCTGGCAATGGCTGACTACGTTGGACCGACCTACATGAGATTCGGCAGACTTGCCGCTCCGATTTTCAACGACGCAGCTACCTACAAGTTCGAGGTAGGCAAGGGAATCCAGCTCAAGGACGGCAAGGACGTCACCATCATCGCTACCGGTCTGATGGTAGCCGAGGCGCTTGAGGCTGCAAAGGCGCTCAAGGAGCAGGGGATCGACGCCCGCGTTATCAATATCCACACCATCAAGCCCATCGACCGCGACATCATCGTCAAGGCAGCAAAGGAAACCGGCAAGCTCATCACCGTTGAGGAGCACAGCGTTATCGGCGGACTTGGCTCCGCAGTAGCTGACGTTGTTACCGAGGAATGCCCTGTTCCGGTCATCAAGATCGGCGTAAAGGACGAGTTCGGTCACTCCGGTCCCGCGGTAGACCTGCTCAAGGAGTTCGGTCTGTGCGCAGAGAACATCGTTGCCGTTACAAAGGCAGCGCTCGGCAAGTAAGGCTGAAAGCGTGTTTAAAATTGCGGGCTGGCATGCCGGTCCGCAATTTTTCTGCATTCCGATGTAACCTTCAGCGCAGTCCGGGTGTCATAATTAGTGACACACTGAATAAAGCGAAGTGTAACTAACTCCGACGCGTCAGTACGGTTTGGTATTATTCAGCGTTTCACCTGGAAAAGGGAAACATCTGCCGAAAGAGGGTACATTATGGATACAAATTCCTGGAAGAAGATAATCGACGGTCTGGACGACGATATAGTTGACTCCGCCGCTGAAAGGTTCGGCTCGGAGCATTCAAACAATGCCGCCGGGGATTTTTCGGACGGGGGAAAGCCAGTTGAATACAAATATCCCGCAAAAAAGAAGCACTGGGGATTGTATATCGGCGGCGGCTCTGCGGCAGCTGCTGCGGTGGTCGCCGGGGCCATACTGCTGAATAATTACGGACTGACTCTGTCGTCGCAGCCGATGGTCGCCGCTGACAGCTGCGCGGAGAGCAGCGCTCCGGCGGAAACAGCGTCGACCACACCGTTCGCTGCTTACATGCAAAAATCCGAGCCATATACTCAGTATTGGCTTTCTTCCATCGAAACCGACGGGATAGATTTCGTCCTGTTCGAGGAGTATTTCTACGGCGTGTGGGAAAGAACGCCGGAGGATACCGTCGATTCCGACGGAGAGCCGGAGCAGATAGAGCTTAGCTACGGCGACTGTGATCTGTTCGGACTGCAGTTCGGCTACACCTGCCTGGGAACTATCCTGACCGAAGACGGCTGCTACATGGTGGCGGCCGGAGGTGGTCAGTACGACCTCTGGTACGTCCCGGAGAACGACCGCAGCAGCCTGTTTATCGACCGCGACGTCTGGGTCAAGGACGGTCAGGTCGTATATGTGGATTCAGTGTTACAGTGCGCTTCCACCGAGCTGTATTCTGGCTACGGCACCGGTAATCCGCAGGAGGACGGCACCCTGGGTTACTTCGGGCAGGAGAAGCTCGCGCAGAAGATGGGACTTACGACAGAGTATCTGTTCGAGGAGCCTGCGATGAGCGAAAGCACCTCCACCTATCCCGAGGACGGCTCGACAGCCAAAAACTGGGTGCGAACCAATGGAATGCGCGGCACGAACATCTGGCTTGTGAGCCAGTCAAACAGCAAAGTGGTCGTGACCGAACTGTTGGAGGACGAAAATTCCGGCGTCAGGGCGCTGTTCGACATCACCTGGACAAATTCCGGCGGGGAGTGGCTGACCACCGGATATTCCGTGTCGGATAGGATCCATTTCAGCAGCACATACAAATCCATGGGTGAGAACGAGTTCCAGACCTTTGAGGACCTGTTCGCGGGGACGTGGCTGGATCCCGCCGGCGCGGAACTGACGATGGACTATACTGCGGACCCGTTCGAACCCGGTGACAGCGTTTTCATATACCGCACATACGACGGAGTGGTGCTGTTCTGCACTGGCGATCAGGAGAATACCGCGTACTATATCCAGGACGGTGAGCCGGACGTGATGTACCAGTACGCTGACACATGGCAGAGCGGGAATTCCGTAAAGCGCAGCGAGTACACAGCGGTCTACACCCGGAGCGACGGCGGATTTACGCCCGTTGAGGAAGCGGCAGGTTCAGGGCTCGGTGTGATAGGCTTTGAAAAGTACGTCAGCACTTATTCCGAGCTTGGCGACGTTATGAACGGCTTGTTTGAGGAAAATCCTGACAGCGACTGGAAGCACTCGTTCTACAAGCCCGGCGGGAGCAGTTTTGGCGGCTATACGGTATTCCAGACCGATGACGGCTCCTACAGCTTTTCATATCAGGAATACAACAGGGACACCGGCGCTGACAGATGGGTGACGTACACCATAACGAATACCGTAAAGGGCTGGATCACGGAGCGTGCGTCCGGCGACAGCGGTGATCACTCAATAGGACTGGAGGTATCAGATGGAGGACAGTCTGATAATTGACCTGTATTTCGAGCGCAGCGAGCAGGCGATAGCGGAAACGCAGAGCAAGTACGGCAGGCTGTGCACCAAGATAGCGACAGGTATCCTCAAGCGCTATGAGGACGCGGAGGAGGCGGTGAGCACCAGCTACGTCAAGCTGTGGAACGCTATACCGC
>CAKSHG010000208.1 GCA_934456315.1 uncultured Oscillospiraceae bacterium
GCCGGGATAGGCAGCAGATTGAAAACTCCGACGTTGATCGTTATGAACGCGAACAGATAGCAGAACGACGGAAGCCCGTAGCTTACGCTCTGCGACACAACCGTGACCGTACCTACGGGTCCCGAGAGGTCCTTCAGACCGTATTTTCCCTTGAACAGGTCGGCAAGCGTGAAGAGTATCATTCTTCCGATGGAAAGCGTTTCCCTGCCGCTGTATTCGATGACGGTCAGGAAGTTCCTCTCGAGCGGCTGCACATAGAAGCTGTAAATAACGTCGCTGCTGCCGTTTTCGTCGGTTTCTACCCTGAACTGGACGTCTTTCAGCGTTACTAATTCGTTATTTCGCTTTACCTTGAAGTCAAGCAGCAGGTTGCCGTTTTCGTCCGTCCTGCCGCCGTTGTTCTGCATTTTGTACTGGATATCGAACGTTGTCCAGACGCTGGTGTTCTCAACGGAGAGTATCTCATCGCCGACCATCAGCTGACTGCTGATTCCGGGAATGTCGTTGACAACGCTGACCGTGGTCGTGCCCATGTTCGAAATCGTGCAGACGTATACGAGCGCAACGAAGAAGCCAAGTATCAGGTTCATCACCGGTCCGGCGAGGATCACTATCATTCTCTGCCACACCGGCTTGCGGTTGAACGCGCGGGGATTGTCGCTGGAATCCTGCTCGCCCTCCATCGAAACGGAGCCTCCGATAGGAAGCAGGCGAATGACGTAATTCGTTTCCTTTCCCTTTTTCCGGAGTATCACCGGTCCCATTCCTATCGCAAATTCGTTGACCTGGATACCGCACAGCTTTGCTGCGGTGAAGTGCCCCAGTTCGTGAATGATTATTATAACGCAGAATGCGAGTATTGCAATTACGATCTGCATAAGACCTCCTGTCAGAGCGTGCCGAATTTTGCCGCCACATATTCCTCGGCGGCTGATTTTGTATCGAGAATGTCCTGAAGATCAGGCTCTGGAATGAACTTTACGGACTCAAGCGCGCCGTTCACCGCTTCGCCTATGTCGAGGAACCCTATTTTCTTCGCAAGGAACAGCGCGACAGCAGCTTCGTTGGCGGAGTTTACCGCGCAGGGCGCGTTTCCCTCCATCGCTATCGCACGCTTTGCCGCCGCAAGGCAGGTGAACGTACTGTCGTCAGCTTTTCCGAATGTCAGCTGACCAACATCGAACAGCGACAGCTTTTTCGCCGGGGACGGCAGTCGCTGCGGATAGGTCAGCGCGAGCTGAATCGGGATACGCATATCCGCAGAGCCAAGCTGCGCAATGACCGCGCCGTCCTCGAACTCCACCGCAGAATGAATAATGCTCTGACGGTGGACTACGATTTCGACCTGTTCCGGTCTGACGTCAAACAGCCGCACGGCTTCGATGAGCTCCAGACCTTTGTTCATCAGCGTTGCGCTGTCTATGGTGATCTTGGCGCCCATGCTCCAGTTGGGGTGCTTCAGCGCCTGCTCAACAGTTACGCTGCGGAGCTGCTCCGTGGTCCAGCCGTAAAACGGCCCTCCGGACGCGGTGAGCAGTATCTTTTCCGGACGGTTTTCTCCGGCTCCCATCAGGCACTGGAATATCGCGGAGTGTTCGCTGTCTATCGGAAGCAGCTTCACGCCGTGTTCACGCACACAGTCCGTCACCAGCCTGCCCCCCGCGACCAGCGTTTCCTTGTTTGCAAGGGCTATGTCATTTCCGGATTTTGCAGCTTCAAGCGTCGGGATAAGTCCTACCATTCCGACTACTGAATTAACAACGATGTCACACTTCAGCCTTGCAAGCTCGCATAGCCCCTCCATTCCGCAGAGGACTTTTATATCTGTGTCAGCAAGGCGCTGCTTCATGTCGGGATACGCGCTTTCGCTGTAAACGCAGACGTATTCCGGCTTGAATTCCCTTGCCTGTTCCTCGAGGAGAGCGGTGTTCGTTGAGGCAGAGAGCGCCTTCACGCCGAAACCGTGCATGCGGCAGACGTCAAGGGTCTGCGTCCCGATGGAGCCTGTCGAGCCAAGGATCACTATATTTTTCATTCTATTAATATACCCCGCAGTTCAGTAATATTCCCTTGAACAAAACCACCCATTCACGGCGGGTGAATGGGCAGACAACATAAGAGCCTGATAGCTCAGTTAAACAAAAATGAAACGTCCCAGATAGGAGAACGCGATATACAGGAACGGCGCAACGAAAATAACGCTGTCGAATCTGTCGAGCACACCGCCGTGCCCCGGCATGATGTTGCCGAAATCCTTCACGTCATATTCGCGCTTGATGACGGAAGCGGAAAGGTCGCCGATCACTCCGACAAGCGACGCCACCATCGACATGGGGACCAGCACGAAGTAATTCAGCTGGCAGTCGTTAAGTACGAACGCGTTGTAGATAAATACGGTGATAACTGTAACTATCCCGACAGTCACAACGCCGCCTATAAGACCCTCGACAGTCTTTTTGGGGCTTACGAGAGGGCAAAGCTTGTGCTTGCCGAAGAATGTCCCTACGAAATACGCTCCGGAATCTCCGAACCATGCGCAGAACAGGACATACAGCACCATGAAGATACCCAGACCCTCGCCGTGCGCAGAGTATCTAAGCAGGATTATGCTGCTTAGCGCGACGGGAAGAAGCCCTCCGGCGGCGCCACATGCAAGCACCTGCTCAAATCTGACTTCCTTGTGGCATTTCAGCATGATCAGCGCCATGACTATGACGAAAACCATCGACGCAGGCACCGCAAGGAACTTTATTTCCTTAATGGAAATTATGATTGGGAACACAGCGCCGAAAACAATGGAGGTCCATCGCAGGACCTTGAACTTCTCGCACCTGATCGCGCGGGTAAGCTCCCAAACGGCGACCGCGGACAAAAAAGCTACCGAAGCGCAGTAAACGTACAAATTATCGAGCACAAGTATAGTTACGCCGATAACGATACCGACAGCAGCGGAAATCAGTCTTACACCCATAAGCAAACCCTTCCTCTGAAACTACACCCCGCCAAAGCGCCTGTCACGGTCATTGTAGATCCTGATCGCGTATTCCAGATGTTTTTTAGTGAAATCCGGCCAGAGTACGTCCATAAAGACAAACTCGGCATATGCAGCCTGCCAGATAAGAAAATTCGACAGTCTTTGTTCGCCGCTTGGACGGATTATCATATCCAGCGGAGGCATTTCTGCGGTATAGAGGAGCTTCTCGATGGAATCCTCGCTGATGTCGTCCGGGGACAGCTCACCACTGACCGCCTGACCTGCAAGCATTCTTGCAGCACGGGTTATCTCGTCCCTGCCGCCGTAGTTCAATGCAACTCCGGCAATGAATCCGGTGTTGTCGACAGTGGACTGCTGGATATCCTGCAATTCTGCGGTGATATCCGGCGGCAGCCGGGTTATATCGCCGAGGAATATAAACCGGATATCCTCACGGGCGGCTGCGCGTATATCCTTTATATACTGCCGCAGGAGGTTCATTATCCCCTCGACCTCATCGGCGGGACGTTTCCAGTTCTCGGTAGAAAATGCGTAGAATGTCACGCACCTGATCCCGAGCTCCCGCGCCCAGTTGATGGTTTTTTTGAATACGGCTGCGCCCTGCTTGTGACCAAGGCTGCGCGGCAGACCGCGTTTTTTCGCCCACCTGCCGTTGCCGTCCATGATTATACCGACATGCTGCGGAATGTTGACATCAGCCATCAGATAGACATGATCTCCTTGTCCTTGTCAGCGCCGACAGCGTCGATAGTTTCGATGTACTTGTCGGTGATCTTCTGAACGTTCTTCTCTGCTTCCTTGAGGTCGTCCTCGGTGATCTCGCTGTTCTTCTTCTTTGCCTTGAGCTTGTCGAGGGCGTCGCGGCGTACATTGCGGACTGCTACCTTGCTTTCCTCGCAGATCTTGCTTACCTGCTTGCAGAGTTCCTTTCTGCGGTC
>CAKSHG010000209.1 GCA_934456315.1 uncultured Oscillospiraceae bacterium
TTACGAGGAGGTTTGAAGAAGCAGTCGGTGTGCTATACACATTTTCTCTCAAACAAGGTTTTTAGAGGTGACCAATAGAAGATCAGCATATTATTACGAAAGGAGAAGATAAAATGCTCAATACGATCGCGTTCACGCTATTCGGATATCTTACGGGGAGCCTGCTTTTCGCACGTTATTTCTCGAATCTTTTCTGCGGAAAGGACGTTACGGTCGACACCCCCGACAGCAACCCCGGCACCTACAACGCATACACCTATGGCGGATTCTGGTGCGGAGCGCTCACGCTTATTTGCGACCTGCTGAAAGGTTTCCTGCCGGTGTTCCTGTACATTAAGATGTGCGGCGGGCTTAGGCTTGGACTGGTGCTCGTTATGGCGGCGCCTGCGCTCGGGCATATCTTCCCCATCTGGCATAAATTCGACGGAGGCAAGGGCATCGCGGTTTCGTTCGGCGTGCTGCTCGGACTGGCTCCGAACATGTTCCCGGTGCTGACACTGGCGCTGACCTACCTGCTGTTTTCCTTTGTTTTCAAAGTCAATCCGCATTTCTATCGGCTTATCCTCACCTATTCCACTGCGTTCGGAATTATCCTGCTGACCTCCCGGAGCATTCCGGTGATACTCGGCTGCGCTGCGGTGTTCGTGATAGTCCTGCTGAAAATAATCTCGGTACGCGACACATATGACAAAATGACCGTCCGTGCCGCATGGAAACGTTAAATCGATAAAAAGCTGACCGGAGTCTGTGAACGGCTCCGGTCTTTTCGTATACAAATAACCCCCTCCTGTCATGACAGGAGGGGGTTCTCGTCGCATTAGCGTATGCTTCCGGGGGATTCGAACGCGGAATTACTCCTCGTCCTTCTTCTCCTCTACAGTTTCAGCGGTAACTTCCGGTTCTTTCGCAGCGGGAGCGGGCTTCTCGGGGAGCTTTGCGCCGCACTTCGGGCAGAAAGCGTTGTCGCTCTTGGTCTTTGCGCCGCATGCTGTGCAGGTGACTTCCTGACGGAGGTCGTCCAGCAGGAGGTTGATCTCGGACAGCTTTTCGTACAGCTTGTCGATCTCCTCGATCTCTGCGTCAAACAGCGCAGCGTCGGGGTTCTCGGACTTCTTCATCTCGTAAGCCATCTGACCCAGCTTTTCGAAATGAGCCTTGATGTCGCTGGAGGTCTGGGATTCCTTTATCTTCAGCTTGGTGAATCTTACCGCTTCATCGGTCTTTTTGCCGGCGGTCTGTGCTGCATTCTTGGTGGTATTGATAACGTCATCGAAAAAACTCATGGTAAAAACTCCTTTCAGAATCTGGATACACAGGGTACCTTACCCTTGGCTATATTCTACCACAAAGTTCCGGATTTTGCAATACTTATTGGGTAAAAATTAGGTGAAAATATTCAGGTTTCTGCCCGGGGTCCCCCTGCGGCGTCCTGACGCATACGGGTCATTAGTCCTTTGCGGGGCGCTCCTGACCTCTGATGAGTACTCCGATCATCTCGGGACCAGCATTGCAGGAAACTACCACGCCGGTTTCCTCGACCATCGCCGGACCGTAGCCGAGCTTCTTGGTCATCTTGTCGATGAATTCCTTTTCGCACTCGGGGCGGGTGGTGGTGACTACGCACCAGGGGGTTTCCGGTATCATTTTTGAGGAAATGGTTTCAACTGCCGCGTCGATGACCGCCTTTTCGCCGCGCGCCTTGCGGACTACTTCGGTCTTTTCTGCAACCAGGTTGATGAGCGGCTTGAGCCCCATCAGTTCACCCAGGAAGCTTGCGGCGGCAGTTATTCTGCCGGACTTCTTCATGTGGCGGAGGTCAAAGCCGATGATGAACGCCTCAACATGGCGCGCCCAGTCCTCAAGGTAGGAAACTACGCTCTCCACGCTCTGACCTGCTTCCAGCTTCTTGCAGGCTTCGATTATCGGGTAGCCGTAGGCGAGGGTGTAGTTCTGGCTGTCAACAACGTAGATGGTGAGGTCTTTCAGCTCGTCGGAAACGTTCTGCTTTGCGAGCTGCGCGTTGGAGCAGGTCTGGGAGCCGGCTCCGTTGATGACGTCCACGATGATGGTGCGCACGCCCTGCGCGTACAGCTCGCGGTACTTGTCCTCGAACTGGATAGCGGTTATCTGGGAGTGCTTCGGGATCTCCTGCTGTTCCTTGAGCACCTTGTAGAACTCCTGGTTGGTGATATCCTGCCTGTCGACGTAGCTCTTGCCCTGAATGGTTATCATGAAGGGCATTATCTCCAGAAGCCCCTTGTACTTTTCCTCGTTCTCCCTGGAGATATCGCAGCCGCTGTCTGTGATTATTCTGATAGTGTTGTCCATGATCTGCTCCTTATCTGCGGTTCAGTCCGCATTGTTCCAGTCAAATTCGCGCAGCCTTCCCTGATTTTGCAGCTCGGGGAACCCCCACTGCCGCAGCACCTCGTAAACGCCTATCGCGACGCTGTTTGAGAGGTTCAGGCTGCGGAGAGTTTCGCGCATGGGTATTCGCACGCATTTCTCCTTGTTTTCGAAAAGCAGCTTTTCCGGAAGCCCGGCGTCCTCCCTGCCGAAGAACAGGAAGCATTTGTCCGGGTAGCTGACGTCGCTGTATGTATTCACGGCTTTCGTCGAGAAGTAGAAGTAAGCGCCGTCGTTCTTAGCGAAGAAATCCTCCAGCCCGTCGTAGTAGGTGATATCCAGGTAGTGCCAGTAGTCAAGTCCGGCGCGCTTGAGCTGCCTGTCGTCCGGGGTGAAGCCCATCGGACGTATCAGATGGAGCCGTGCTCCGGTGACGGCGCAGGTGCGGGCGATGTTGCCGGTGTTCTGGGGTATCTGGGGTTCTACCAAAACGATGTTGAGTTCCAAGTGGAGCGCTTCCTTTCGCGGGAAAATTGCTGCTGAAAACAGTACATATTCATTGTAACATATTCCGGAGCATTTTTCAATAGTTTTAAACAAAAAACCGGGTCACGGTGCGGAAAAGTTGTTGCTAGTGCGAATTGACAGCAGTTTTAAACAGGAGTATAATAAAACTCGTGTGGTCTGCAAAAAAACAGAAAAAGCAGGCAAAAAGGAAGGAAAAGAATGTTTAAAAAATATGTAAGCGACCTGAAAGCCGAATTCAAGGGCTACAACGGGAAGAAACTCACCCAGGACCTGATGGCGGGACTTACCGTAGCGGCGGTCGCGCTGCCGCTGGCACTGGCGTTCGGCGTAAGCTCCGGTGCGGACGCTGCGTCCGGACTTGTAACTGCTATCGTTGCCGGGATCGTCATCGGAATACTCTCCGGCGCGTCCTACCAGATCTCCGGACCTACCGGAGCGATGGCGGCGATACTGCTGTCAGTTTCCGCGAAGTACGGAATTACGGGCGTACTGACTGCGGGATTCCTCTCCGGCGTGATACTCATCATCGCAGCGGTGTGCAGGGTCGGGAAGCTCGTAAGCTACCTCCCCGCGCCGGTCATCACCGGATTCACTTCAGGTATCGCGATAATCATCGCGCTGGGTCAGATCGACAATTTCTTCGGGACCCACTCGGTCGGCGAGAACCAGATCGCGAAGATAGGCTCATATTTCAGCGGTGCAGGCAGCTTTGAGCCGAACTGGTGGGCTGTGATGTTCGGCGGACTGGTCGTGCTTATCATGGTGATCTACCCGAAGAAGTGGAACGCAGTGGTCCCGTCGTCGCTGGTGGGAATAATCGTGGCGCTCATCGTCAACATGGTGTTCTTTGAGCAGGGGACGGTCGCCGAGGTCGGCGCTATTCCGAGCAGCCTCATCACCGACGACAGCATAATCCGCAAGGGGTTTGACCTTGCGAACATTACCAGCCTTATCATGCCGGCGGTATCCATTGCTGCACTGGGAATGATCGAGAGTCTGCTGTGCGGTGCGAGCGCGGGCAAGATGAAGGGCGAGCGTCTTGACGCCAGCC
>CAKSHG010000210.1 GCA_934456315.1 uncultured Oscillospiraceae bacterium
CCTCCACGACGAACGAATAGCGGTCCCAGTCCATGAACTTCTCTATCGCGTCCTGCCACTCGGGGCGCTTCACCTCCGAAACCAGCTCGGAAAGGACGTTCACCTTTACGTCCGCGCCCATTTCGCGCAGTTTGTTCTGAAGCTTCCTGCGGGAATCCTCCACGGGCTTCGGGAACGCGGACTTCTCGTCCTCGAGCTTTCTGATGTTGTTGCGTATCTCGGACAGCTCGTCCTCGATTTTTTTAAGCTCGCCCCTCTGCCCGAATATCTGCTCGTCGTAACCGCGCCCGGCGTCGCTTACCGTTTTCCTCCACTCCAGCACGGCGCTGTACTTTTCCTCGGAATCGACTTCCGGCGCCGACAGTCTGCGGATAACGGAATTCCCGGGCAGATTCAGTTCCGGGTCGTCGAGCAGCTTATCGACGTTCGTTTGCAGCTGCTCTATCCTGCTTATCTCGGTTTCCGCACGTTTCAGCTTCTGCGTAAGGTCGTCTATCTCGCCTTGCAGGGAGCGTATCTTGCCGTCAAAGTCGCTGTTATAAAACTCCGTCTGCGCCCTGTGGTATGCGGAATTCTTCTCTGCGGCGGCTTCCTCGGCGCTCTCCTTTTCGGAGTTCAGCCGCTCCAGCCGGAGGAGTCCGTTTTCAAGCGCCTCCTGTTGGAGAGCTTTTTGGATTTTCAAGCGCCTTACGTCCTGATACAGCGCGATGAACCGCTTTATCTCCGCGTTCCTGCGGTATTTTTCGTACTCCGTGGTGAGGGTCTCAAGCTCGTCCAGACGCCGCTGCTGCTCCATGATGTTCGCGTAGGTGCTCTGCAATTCGTCGTGGTTCCGCTTGCTTTCGCGTATCATCTCTATCGCGGACACCGGGTCGGCTTTAAGGACGTTCTGCCGGATAAAGTCGTTGATATTGTTCTCTGGCTTGAACGACATCATCTTGAGCAGCTTCGGCGCGTAGTCGGATTTCTCGCACCGCAGTCCCAGCGCCCTCATGACCTGCTCCACGCCGCGCTTTCCGGGCATGAACTCGCTGCCCTTCATCCGCTCGCCCTTTACCGTAAGCTCGCTGCGGACGGTCGCGGTGACGGAGCTGTCTTTCTTAACGTAAAAATTGAAGTCGTCGATGACCGCGTTTTTCCTCACGAACCAGAACGAATCGTCGCTCAGCTCATCCTTCGATTCAACGCAGACTCCCGCCACGAAATGCGCGTTCTCCTGCGCCGACCAGAACTCCAGCGCGATATAGCTGACCACCGCGCCGGAGCGCAGGAACCGCCTTGCGCCGCTGCTTTTCGTATCTCCCCGGACGTAGCTGCGGACGCTCCTGTCCCTGTCCTGCGCGGCGGAATTGAAGTCACGGTTTCCGGATACCGCGTAGGACACCGCGTCCAGGACGGTGGATTTTCCGGTGCCGTTCACGCCGGTGATGAGCACGGAATTGCTCACCTTTATCGTTTCAGCCGTGAACCGCGACCAGTTTACGAGCAGTATCTTCTGTAGGTCCTTCCTGGGGACGGCGTTATTCCTCATTCTCCGTATCCTCCTCGGTTTGCGGCTTGTTCTTCCCGGATTTCATCTTCGGGACTGCCTGCTCCACGAACGCTTTGAACTCGCCAGCCTCCATGCAGAAGCGCAGCGAGGGGTACAATCTCACGGCGCAGTCCGGCTCGGTTATCTCGCCGATAACGTCTATCAGATTAAAGGACGACAGCTTTTTCAGCGCCGCCTGCATATAATTCTTGTCGATTTTGTTTGCGTAACCGAGGCGCTCTATTTCCATGTCGAGCTCGGCTTTTGTGACCATTATCGCACGCAGTCCGTCCGAAGTCATCTTCGCCTCGTAAAGCAGCCACAGGGAGCACAGAACTACGCTCTCGTACAGTCTGAACTGCACCCGGTTGGACTTGACAGAGCCGCTCCCGCTGTTCGCAAGCATTACGACGCCTGCGGTTTCGTCCACCTTTACGCAGTACCCGATGAACTGGAAGTACTCGTTAAACATCTCCAATCGGGACGCGCTGCGTACAAAGAAGAAATCCGACCTGCTCTGCTCGTCCCTGTCCTTGACGATAAACGTAGTGGCAAGGAGCTTTCTGCATATCCTCGCGAATCTGTCCCTGTCCGGGGAATTGAGGTCGCTGTACCTGTCGATAAAGTTCATTCTTTCGCCTGCTTTCTTCTGATGGTGAAATCGCGGATAACAAAGCCGTCCTTTTCGATATACTGCTCCCCGGCGTCGAGCAGGAAGCCGTTTTCCTCCGCATAGGCGGCGGAGGCTATAATGGCGAGCACGTCCGACTTGTTCCCGACCGGGATATCCCCGGCGCACAGCTCCGTTTTCTCTCCCATGACGTTATTTATGTAGCGCTTCATCGCCGCCTTCGAGTAGGGATTATACGCTTCCCTGCGCTGCTGCTCCCTCGCCTGCGCGATGTCCTCGTCGGAAAGCTCCACCGCTTCGGAAGCGCTTGCCTGTGTTATTTTCCGGGAAGTCCCGGGGTAACGCATTGAGTTGATATCAACAGTGCCCTGGGTGTAAACGCTGAACAGACTGTCCGCTTCTTCGGGCAGCGGCATATCGATATCCCCGTCCCCGAATTCCTCTATCAGGAACTTCATGGTCTGCTCGACATATCCGCGCATGTTCACGTCATGGTTCATCAGAAACCGGGCGCGGCCTATCGCAAGGGTCAAGTATATGTTTATCTTCTTTTTTATGCTCTGCATTATCCGGTCGTAATCCTCTGTCAGGAAGCGCGTTGTCATGCGGAACATGTTATCGACATACTCGGAAGCCTCCGCCTCGTTGTCGCCGAAGCCCTCCTCAAAGCAGCAGCCGGTCACTATGGCGCCGTAATTTCCGGGCGTTTTCAGGTCGCCCAGCATTGCGCGGATATTCGCCCGGTAGATGTGGATATTGTGCTGCTTTACCAGACGCGAATATTCCTTGATGAAATCGCCGTTGCAGTAGCTTATCAGATTTTCAGTCAGGCTCTCAAGGGTTTCTTCCTTTACCAGGCTTTCGATGGTCTTTCGGATAGTCGTGGACAGCTTTTTCAGCGAGCCTGCAAGCTTTTTCGAGGTTTTGTACACCTCCTTGAGCGCAAATACGTACGGGTCGGAGCTCCACTGCTTCTTGTTATTCAGCGTGTTGTAGATGGTGTAGATGTACGATGAATACTCGTCCCTCGGCGGCTCGATAAGGCGCTGCATGAACTCCGCGAGCGCTATACCCTGCTCGGTCATGGTTATCTGCTGCTCGTAGGTGCTGTCGTCGCGGTCCTCCTCGACCCAGCCCGCGTCGCAGAACTTCCGTATGACAGCGTTCGCGTAGTCGTTCGGGGAGCTGTATTCCTCGTCCAGCTTCACGCGCTCAAACATGAGATACTCCGTAATGCTGTCCCGGACCGCCGCCCGCGGGAGCTTATACGAGACCTCGTGGTCGTACAGGTCGTAAATCACCAGCAGACACCCGGCGTTTACATCGTTGCTGCTGTTGCTCGCCAGTGGATTGAAGAAATTCCTGTTTACATAGCTGAACAGGTCAGTGCGCTGGGTACGCATGGCTTTCCCCCTATCTGCTGAACCTGGAATAGTATTCCTCCAGTTTTTTGTCGCAGAAACCGATTAATTAGGGAATTATGGCACTTTCTGCGGTACAGTTCTTTTTTTCAGTATACCACAACAGACCGCAAATGTCAATAAAAAATGTGCCCTGCAATGCAAGGCACATCAATTATCCTATGGTCACCTCTAAAAACCTTGTTTGAGTGAAAATGTGTATAGCACACCGCCTGCTTCTTCAAACCTCCTCGTAAGGCA
>CAKSHG010000211.1 GCA_934456315.1 uncultured Oscillospiraceae bacterium
GCGAGAGTCAGCACTATTCCCACGGCGAACATTATCACCGTTGCGATGTGGCGGCGGCGCATGCTCGCTTTGAGAGCTTCCTCGCGGAGCCTTAGCTGTTCTGCCTCGAGAGCCTTCTTTGACGGTCTGGAGCGCCCGGTGCTTCCCTTTGAGGAACCGGAGCGCGGTTTTGTTGTTTTGTATTCAGCCATTGTATCCGACTTCCTTTACAGTAAGATCAGCCCATTATCAGGGAATAGAGCGTATTTCCGGTGATGTGCTCCCAGAGTCCTGCGGCTATACACGCAACGCCGATGACGGCTGTGTAGATCCCGAATATTTTATATCTGTCCTTTTTGATAAGCCAGCTTACGAGCTTTATTGAGAGTATCCCGACGACCGCTGCGATAACGAAGCCTATCCCGAGCGCGACCCAGTCCAGCTCCATATCCGAATAGAGCGCGTCGCCCAGCTCTAGCACGCTTCCGCCCAGTATCGCGGGGATACCGAGGATAAACGCGAACGTCACCGCAGTCTGCTTTTCCAGACCGGAGAGCAGCCCTCCGGCAGTGGTGGAGCCGCTCCGTGAAACTCCCGGGAACAGCGCTACGACCTGGAAAAGACCGACCGTGACCGCGTCCTTTACGGTCATCTGTTCAGCAGTGCGCGTGCCGTGACCGAATCTGTCCGAAAGAAACAGCAGCAGCGCCGTGAACAGGAACGCAACTCCCTCGAACACGATATCGCCGTCGCCCTGCCGTCCGGTGAAGAATCCCTCCACGAGGTAGAACGGAACCAGGATCACAGTTGCGATTATAACCATGAACATCATGCGGCGGTTGCCGTTCATGTTCTTCCAGGAGAATTTCCCGGTGAAGATGTCGCCGATTGTCAGGAAAAACTCCTTTATCATGCCCCATATCGTGCCCCAGAATGCGATGAACACCGCCGCGAGCGTTCCCAGATGGAGAACAAGCGAAAGCACCAGCGCGGCTTCGCCGTCCACTCCGGTGATGTGCTGCACGACCGAAAGGTGCCCCGAGCTTGAAACCGGCAGGAACTCCGTAAGCCCCTGCACCACTGCCTGAATTATTACTGTAACTATGTCCATATTTTTCCCCTTATGTCGTATGTATCCGCCCGAAGGCGGTGTTATTATCTCTCGCCGCGCCAGTCAACGGAATTCAGCGTGCTCCTGCGGCTGTGCGTGTCAGCCAGCCTGATGTCGACCTGCGCGGTCGGCTTCAGCGGCTTGGTCTGCGCAGTTTTCGCCGTTTTGGAGGTTTTCCCGGATTTGTCGGACTTTTCCGGCTTGTCGGATTTCCTGGATTTCGCCCCGGACTTCCCGGGCTTTTTCGCTTCTGCGGGTTCCTGCGGAGCCTGCTTTTCAATGAGCGAATACAGGCACTTCACCGCGTCCGAGATACCGCCGAGGTGGTCGATAAGCCCCTCCCGGACGGCTTCGCTGCCCTCCAGGACCGTGCCCACGTCCATCACCAGCTCGTCTTTCTCCATCAGCAGCTCCCGGAAGCGCTCCGGCTTCATGCGGCTGTTTTCGGTCACGAAGCGGGTTATCCTGTCCTGCATCTTCTGGAACCAGGTCATCGTCTGCGGTACTCCAACGACCATTCCGTTCGTGCGGACCGGGTGTATCGTCATCGTCGCGGACGGCACTATAAAGCTCACGTCCGTGCTCACCGCCAGCGGCACTCCTATAGAATGCCCGCCGCCCAGCACTATCGACACCGTAGGCTTCGACATTCCGGCTATCATCTCCGCGATGGCAAGCCCCGCTTCAACGTCCCCGCCGACCGTGTTCAGCACCACCATCAGCCCCTCCACCGTACTGTCCTGCTCGATAGCCGCAAGAGCCGGTATCACATGCTCGTACTTCGTGGTCTTGGTCTGGGGCGGCAGCAGAAAGTGCCCCTCTATCTGCCCGATTATAGACAGGCAGTGTATGTTATGCGGAGCGTTCACCGTCGCTATCATGCCGTTGTCTATCATCTGCTGATTCTGCTCCTCGGTGAAGGGAGCTTCGTTCCTGTTTTCATCGCACATGTGGTTTTTTCCTCCTGAAACAATTTTTGTATATATTATTTCAGTTACATGCCGGATTATGCAGGAACTTCTGCTCCGAGTGCGTACATATTTATTATAGCACAAATCCCGCTATAAATCAAATACTTTTTGGCACATTTTTTCGCGGCGGCGATTTTTTCGTACAACTTATCATATAAGCCCCCGAACAAGCATATATTGCTGTTGAAAGCAATACCACGCCACCCGTGAAGGAGGATACAATGGAAGAAATGAACAGAAAAGCAGACGCAGTGTTCATGACCGAAACGCTTTTCGACGGTCAGACCGAACAGGGCGTCGAGCTTGACCATGTGCTGCCGGACTACTACCCGGAGATTTTCCGGATACTGAAATGCTGCCTTTCGCCGAGGGTCATTTCCGCAGCGGTTTCCGGCAACAAGATAATGCTGGACGGAGTCGTGCTGATAAAGGTGCTCTACCTCGCGGAAAACAGCACCGCGCTCCACTGCGTGGAACAGCGCTACACCTGGTCGAAAACCGTGGACATCGCCGGAAAGGCTGACAGCCTCTGCGGCGAACCCCGGATAACCGTGATTCCCCGCGCCGATTACTGCAACTGCCGCGCCGTCAGCAGCCGCAGGCTGGATATCCGCGGAGCGATAAGCTGCCGGATAACCGTCACCTGCTCGTCGAAATTCACGCTGCCTGCGCTCCCGGACGGCATGCAGGTGCTCACCCGGGAAGTTCCCTGCTGCACCCAGCCCATCAGCGCCGACAAGCAGCTGTCCGTCCGCGAGGACATCGAAACCGGAGCCTCCGGTATCGACTACATCATCAGCTGCGACGCGCTCCCGAGGATCGACGACCTGCGCATCATCGCCAACAAGGCTGTCGTCAAGGGGACCGTCACCGTCAGTGCGCTCTACGGCGTACATACAGACGAGCACTCCGGCTGCGACGAGCTGGAGAAAATGACCGCCGATATCCCGGTCAGCCAGATACTTGATATGCCCGGACTGACCGACCAACATTCCTGCACGCCGGAATTCATCGTGCGCAACTGCGAGCTGATTCCGAAATCCGACAGCGGCGTGCTCTCCTGCGAGCTTACGATGGAATGCAGGTGCAGCGCCGTGCAGTCGGTTTCCGCCGAGCTTCCCTGCGACGCCTACTCCACCGAGTATGAGAGCGACCTCACTGTAACGTCGCTGCGGATACCCTCCGCACCGCGCAGGGTGGATTCCCAGACCTCGATGAAATCAACCGTCGCCTGCGACAACGGCGAGGTGGATTCCGTATGGGACTGCCGCGGGGAGCTGTGCAGCGTTTCCTGCCGTCCCGACGGGGAAAACGGCGTGCTCGTCACCGGGCAGGTCTGCGTGCAGGTCATCGGGAAGTGCTCCGGAGGTACGCCGTTCTTCGCTGAAAAGCAGGAGGCGTTCGAGCACACTATCCCAGCCGCGAACGTCACGCCGGATACGGCGCTCTCATGCAGGGCGTCCGTGACCAACACCGGATTCGCTATCCGCTCCGACGGCAATGTTGACGTCACCGTGCAGGCGGATATCTCCGCAGAAATGACCGATTCCAGGCAGATCAGCGTAATCAGCAGCGCAGCGGTCCACCAGGATAAGCCCAAGGAGCGCTCCGACGAATTCGCGCTGCGTATCTGCTACACCACCGGAAGCGAAAGCTGCTGGGATATCGCCAAGCGCTGCGGCACAACGGTCGAGGCAGTCATGGAAGAAAACGAAATAACCGACCGTAACG
>CAKSHG010000212.1 GCA_934456315.1 uncultured Oscillospiraceae bacterium
CAGGTCAATATTTGACCGATTATGCTAAATGCCTCTATTAGCCTGTATTTTTGTGGGTTTTTAGAGGTTACCATAAGAACGACTCTTGTTGTATTTCCTTGATGCTCTTTTTACTCCGTATTTTTCGGAATATTTCATTAGGGATTGACGAAACCGCATTTCCTGTGTTATACTGTTCATTGAGAGATAGACCTTCTTTCACTTGAATTTTGTGTGGTAACTTTATTCTAGCAGTTTTTGGTCTATCTCTCAACCTTTTTTCTTAACTTTGTCCAATATCTATTGTAGCACTACACGGAGCGCTCTGCAAATCGCGCAAAATCATTGACAACCGCCGGAATTTATAGTATAATATATAGTTGAAATATTATATCAAATCCACCGAAAGGAAATACAAAACAATGGGTTATGATTTTACCGCCATTGAAAGCAAGTGGCAGAAATACTGGGACGATCACAAGACGTTCCATGCAGAAAACGACTATACCAAGCCGAAGTTCTACGCGCTGGTAGAGTTCCCTTACCCCTCCGGTCAGGGACTTCACATCGGCCACCCGCGCCCCTACACTGCTATGGATATCGTATCCAGAAAGCGCAGACTCCAGGGCTATAACGTACTGTTCCCGATGGGTTGGGACGCATTCGGTCTGCCGACTGAGAACTTTGCCATCAAGAATAAGATACACCCTGCGATCGTCACCAAGAACAACGTCGCACGTTTCAAGGGACAGCTCAAGTCCCTCGGTCTGTCCTTTGACTGGGACAGGGAGATAAACACCACCGACCCTGATTACTTCAAGTGGACCCAGTGGATATTCCTCAAGCTGTTCAAGGCGGGTCTTGCATACAAGAAGGAAATGAACGTAAACTGGTGCACTTCCTGTAAGGTCGTACTGGCTAACGAGGAGGTCGTAAACGGCGTATGCGAGCGCTGCGGCGGCGAGGTTGTCCACAAGGTGAAGAGCCAGTGGATGCTCAAGATCACCGAGTACGCGCAGAAGCTCATCGACGACCTCGACAGCGTTGACTACTTCGAGAAGATAAAGACCGCGCAGAAGAACTGGATAGGCCGCTCCACCGGCGCTGAGGTGGACTTCACCACCACAGCCGGCGATATGCTCACCATCTACACCACACGTCCTGACACCCTGTTCGGTGCGACATACATGGTAATTTCCCCGGAGCACCCCATCATCGAGAAGTGGGCTGACAAGCTCACCAACATGGACGCTATCCGCGAGTATCAGGCTGCGGCAGC
Organism: uncultured Oscillospiraceae bacterium; assembly: GCA_934456315.1. Lineage (GTDB taxonomy): Bacteria > Bacillota > Clostridia > Oscillospirales > Ruminococcaceae > CAG-115. The sequence goes on from CAKSHG010000212.1 coordinate 1,259, forward strand.
GCGCAAGTCCGACTTTGACCGCACCGAGATGAACAAGGACAAGACCGGCGTCAAGCTGGAGGGCGTTCGTGCGATAAATCCCGTGAACGGCAAGGAGATCCCGATCTTCATTTCCGACTATGTTCTGATGACCTACGGCACCGGAGCTATAATGGCTGTTCCGGCTCACGATACCCGTGACTGGGAGTTCGCAAAGGTATTCGGTCTGCCGATAATCGAGGTAGTAAAGGGCGGCGAGGACGTTCAGAAGGCTGCGTTCACCGACTGCGCTACTGGTATCATGGTAAATTCCGACTTCCTGGACGGACTTTCCGTTGAGGACGCCAAGGTAAAGATAAAGGAGTGGCTGACCGCTAACGGCAAGGGTCGTGAGAAGGTCAACTACAAGCTCCGCGACTGGGTATTCTCCCGCCAGAGATACTGGGGCGAGCCTATCCCGGTCGTAAACTGCGAGAAGTGCGGATGGGTAGCGCTTCCCGAGAGCGAGCTTCCGCTCAGACTCCCGGACGTTGAAAGCTACATGCCGACCGACACCGGCGAAAGCCCGCTGTCCACACTGGAGAGCTTTATCAATACCACCTGCCCGTGCTGCGGCGGTCCTGCAAAGCGCGAAACCGACACCATGCCCCAGTGGGCTGGCTCCAGCTGGTACTTCCTGCGCTACTGCGACCCGCACAACGACAAGGAGCTTGCCTCCAAGGAAGCTCTCAAGTACTGGATGCCGGTTGACTGGTACAACGGCGGCATGGAGCACACAACGCTCCACCTGCTGTACAGCCGCTTCTGGCACAAGTTCCTGTACGACCAGGGCGTTGTTCCCTGCAAGGAGCCGTACATGAAGCGTACCTCCCACGGAATGATACTCGGCAAGGATCCCGAGCGTCCCGGCGAGTTCACCAAGATGTCCAAGTCCAAGGGCAACGTTGTAAATCCTGACGATGTAGTCAAGGAATACGGCGCAGATACCCTCCGCCTTTATGAGATGTTCGTAGGCGACTTCGAAAAGGCTGCTCCCTGGCAGGAAAACGGTATCAAGGGCTGCAAGCGCTTCCTCGACAGAGTATGGGCAATGCAGGAGAAGGTAGTACCCGGCGACGAGTACAGCGACAAGCTCCGCGCTTCCATGCACAAGACCATCAAGAAGGTCAGCGAGGATATCGAAACGCTGAAGTTCAACACCGCCATCGCTACGATGATGGGACTGCTCAACGAAATAGACGCCGCAGGCTCCCTGACCCGCGCGGATTACAGGACCCTGCTGATACTGCTCAACCCGTTCGCTCCGCACATCACCGAGGAGCTGTACCAGGTAATGGGCTACGAGGGCGTGCTCAACGAGCAGAAGTGGGTAGAGTACGACGAGAAGCTCTGCGTTGAGGACAGCGTTGAGATCGTGGTTCAGGTCAACGGCAAGGTAAAGGCACGTTTCAACGCGCCTGTCGACTGCGCTAAGGAGGAGCTTGAAAAGCTCGCGTTCGACCTCCCCGAGATCAAGGCCCTGACTGACGGCAAGACCGTTGTCAAGAAGATCGCCGTTCCTAACAAGCTCGTAAACATTGTTGTAAAGTAAGATGAGAACTAAAATGCTGATCAAGACTATACTGGCAGCCGTAACCGCTGTTTCGGTGCTCTCCGCCTGCGCGGGAGCGCCGTCCGGCGGCAGCTCCGGCTCTGCGACCACTGAAAGCCCCGCTGACACATCAGCCGTTTCGAGCGCAGTCGAGAAGATAACCGCCGACGCTGAAAAGCTCACAGAGGAAATGAGATCCGGAACATCTGACGCAAAGACCGACCCCACGGAGGAATCAGAAATGAGCGAAGATATGAAGTACATTGCGCTGACATTCGATGATGGACCCAATTCCACCACGACCAACGAGGTCATTGACAAGCTGGAGAAGTACGGTATCGTTGCGTCGTTCTTCCTCATCGGAAACAACATCAACGATGAGAGCGCAAAGGCAGTAAAGCGCGCCTACGACCTGGGCTGCGAGATAGACAACCACAGCCGCACTCACAGCAACATGACCGAGATTTCCGCCGAGGAGATACAGGAGGAATTCAAGTTCGTTGACGACAAGGTCGTTGAGATAACCGGCGAGCATACAAAATTCTTCCGCCCGCCGTACATTTCGGTTCATCAGATAATGTTCGACAACATCGACGTCCCGTTCATTGCCGGGATTGGCGCGAACGACTGGGAGGACAGAGTCACCGCAGAAATGCGCGCAAAGATGATCCTCAAGCAGGCTAAGGACGGCGACATTATCCTGCTCCACGACGCGGAGGGCAACTCCATGACCGTCGAGGCGCTGGATACCATCATTCCGGAGCTTCAGAAGCAGGGCTACAAGTTCGTTACCGTGACCGAGCTTTTCAAGGCAAAGGGGATCGAACCCGATATGGAGAAGGTATATACGAACGTTCTCCAGAAGTACATGTACAACTGATATAAAAATCATAACGGCGGAAAAGTAATAAAGTCTGTGGGGGAAAACTCTTGTTTTCCCCCACACCCCTTTAGCGCTTT
>CAKSHG010000213.1 GCA_934456315.1 uncultured Oscillospiraceae bacterium
TTTCCGGAACCCACGATGTGTTCTTCGTGTTCCCCGCTGGCTTTGAATTCGATTCCTGGCAGTTTGCGTAATATTTAAGGCAACACCGCACAAAGACCATTTATTGGATTTTGCACATTTATTGCCTTAAATTTCGGCCGCTCCGTTTTTTTACGGGGCGGTCGATTGACTTTTGAAATGGTTTTTGCTATAATGTATCAAGGGTAGTTATTTACTTTCGGGGAGGCAGGATATACCATGAAGAAAGTCATAATCACCACCGCCATAACTGCGGTCGCTGCCACTGTTCTGTCTGTAGTTCTTTATGCCTGCGGCGGTCAGGATATATTCCTGACGCTGACGATAACCTTTGCGACGATATCCTATCATTTCATAATGCGGCTGATAGTCGGCGGGATAGTGAATTCCACAATGCAGAACCGCGCCGACCTTTCACGCCCGTGGTATCAGCAAAAGGGCTGGGAAAAGAAGCTCTACCGCATGCTCCGGGTGAAAAAGTGGAAAGGCAGGGTCCCGACATACCAGCCTGATTTCTTCGACCTGCAAAAGCACACTCCGGAGGAGGTCGCGCAGGCAATGTGCCAGGCTGAAATTACACACGAAATTATCCTGCCGCTTAGCTTTCTGCCGATCCCGGCTGCAATATGGGTGGGAGCGCTCCCGGCGTTTGTGATAACCTCTGTCCTGGCGGCGGTAATGGAGCTGTTCTTCATTATAACGCAGCGCTTCAACCGACCGAGGATAATCAGAATGCTCCGGAAGCGCAGCAAAAATAAAAACGACTAAAGGTCACCTCTAAAAACCTTGTTTGAGTGAAAATGTGTATAGCACACCGCCTGCTTCGGAAAACCTCCTCGTAAGGCATACAGCCTTACTTCGTCGGCTTTCCTCGCATTCGGCGCACTCTACCCATTTTCCCTTTTCAAACCGGTTTTTAGAGGTTCCCTAAAAAGGAAAACCAAAATGACAAACACCAAAAAAATCAGGAACTGCCTGCTGCTTCTTACCGCCGCGATAGTCTGGGGTATGGCGTTCGTATCACAGCAGGCGGGCATGGACTTCATGGGACCGCTGACGTTCAACGGGACCCGCAACATCATCGGAAGCGCCGTGCTTGTCCCAGTGATACTGATCATACGCGGACGCGTGCCCAAGGCGGAGCGCAAACCGCTGCCGGTCAAAACGACCATCATCGGCGGACTCGCATGCGGCGCAGCGCTGACTGTTGCTTCAACGCTCCAGCAGTACGGACTTACGATGACCACCGTCGGCAAGGGCGGATTCATAACTACGCTGTACATAATCCTCACGCCGATACTGGGGATCTTCATCGGCAGGAAAGCCCCGAAGATAGTGTGGCTGTGCGCGGTGATAGCGGTCGGTGGAATGTTCCTGCTGTGCGTCAGCGGCGAGAGCATGTCGATCTCGGCAGGGGATCTGCTGGTGCTTGGCAGTGCGTTGGTGTTCGCGGTGCACATTCTTGTTATAGACCACTTCTCCCCGCTGACCGACGGAGTTGTGCTCTCCTGCATTCAGTTTGCAGTGTGCGGCGTTGTCAGCACTATCGGAGCGTTTATCTTCGAGCAGCCGTCCTGGGATCAGCTGATAAACGGGATCGTTCCGGTGCTGTACGCGGGCGTACTCTCCTGCGGAGTGGGGTATACGCTTCAGATAGTAGGTCAGAAGGGCGTTGATCCGACTGCGGCGGCGCTTATCCTGTCGATGGAATCTGTAGTCGCTACGATATCCGGGTTCATCGCATATAAGATAGGTTTCCTCAAGACCGACCAGAGCATGAGTGCGCGGCAGATCGCGGGCTGCGCGATAGTGTTCACTGCTGTGATACTTGTGCAGCTTCCCTGGGACAGGATATCCGGGAAGCACCGGAAAAAACAGAACAGCTGACGCTGACTGAAATTGTAGTTCCGACCGCCATACCTGATTCAACAAAAGTGCCGCAGGAGATACTGCGGCACTTTCTTATTTCTTTATCGAATCCCTGACCATAGAGTAGAACTCATCCCACATCTTAGTCACATGCTCACGGGAATAGAACTGATTGCCACGCCTGGACGCTTCGCACTGCTGTTCGTAGTACTCCCTGTCATTATGCAGCCTGTCCAGTTCCTTTACGAATCCGTCGACGTCGTCAGCCTTGCTGTAGAAGTCGAACAGGATATCCGGATAAATGTCAAGTCCCCTAAGGAACACCGGTATATTCACGCACATAGCCTCAAGTATCGTCATCGGGAACAGCTCCTCAAAGCTCGGCAGGAACATCACATCTCCAAGGTTGTACACCTCGTTCATGTACTCCCGGTCGATTATCCCGAGCAGCTTTACATTAGCAGGCGGGTTATCGCATATCTTCTTTATCTCGCCGTAGCCGTCGGAGATCTTTCCGAATGAAAACCCCCCTGCCCACACGAACTGTACGTCCGGCATGCGCTTCGCGACCTCTATGAAATCGAACACGCCCTTGCGTATCTGAAGCTGACCGGCACAGATCACCGTGAACTTATCCTGCTCAATGCCGTACTTCTCACGCAGACTGCGCTTTTCCTCCGGGGAAACCGGGTGGAACACCTCGGACGAAACAAAGTTCGGAATGTAGGTCACCCTCGACTTGTCAACGCCGTAGTGAGCCAGTCTGCCAATAAAATACGGATTCACAGTGACCAGATAATCCATGCGCTTGTAGAAGCTTATCATGTACTTATAGAATATCTGCTTCATGAAGCGCGGCAGATTCACGCTGGTTTCCACCGTTTCCGGCAGCATGTGGACGTATCCCACCGACTTTCCGCGGCTGGTACGGGACTTCATTCCAAGGTAGAATTTCGGATCTATCGTGTGGTAGTGGGTGATGTCAGCCTTGATGTTCTTGTTCTCCGTTACCTCGAACTTGTCGGAAAGCTCGCTGCTCACAAGTCCGACCTGCTCGATGTAGGCAGAGCCGACGCCCTGCCCTTTTATCGTTGTCGCGCTCGACATCATGTTTATCGTAGTTTTACTCATTTATCCTCGCAGACCTCCTGATCACAGCTTTTCGATACGGGCAAAGTTCGCCATTACCTTCTTGACCTGACCATTGTCAAAGCTTATCGTCAGCATCGTGTCATTGCCCATGCGCTTCGCTTCGTCTACGGTTCCCTGACCGAACACGTTGTGCTTTACACGGTCCCCCGCCGCAAATACTACGCCGGATACCACCGGAGTGGGCTTGGTCACCATCTTAGCAGCTTCCTGCGCAAGGTAATTCGGCTTTTCGGGCTTTTTCCAGGTGGAAGCCTGCTTCGGACGGTCGCCGGTCTTTTCAATGTACTCCTCCGGTATCTCGCGGATAAACGTGGACAGCCGGTTCCTCATCGTCTGACCGTACAGCACACGGTAGGAAGTGTGCGTTACATACAGCATGCGCTTTGCACGGGTTATCGCAACGTACGCCAGGCGGCGCTCCTCCTCCATCTCTGTGGGGTCGTTTATGCTGCGGTAACTCGGGAAGATGTTGTCCTCCGCGCCCACCAGGAATACCGTGTCGAACTCCAGTCCCTTGGCGCTGTGCATCGTCATGAGCGATACGCGGTCAAGGTCGCCGTCGTAGCTGTCGAGGTCGGATACCAGCGCCACCTGCTCGAGGAAGTCGGGGAGCGTTGTTTCCTCGTTCTCCTGTAGCATCGTCATGGCGTTGGATTTCAGCTCGTTGATGTTCTCGATACGAGCGGAGCCCTCCTCGCCGAGAGCCTGCATAGCCTTGATGTAGCCGGACTTCTCCGC
>CAKSHG010000214.1 GCA_934456315.1 uncultured Oscillospiraceae bacterium
AAAAAACTATTGACTTTTTACTATGCTTGTGGTAATATATAGTCAAGGAAAGGAAATCAATACAAACATCACAGATGAAGTTTCACTTGACGCTTTACCCAATATCCGTTCCTAATCCAAGAAAGAGGTAAGTTCCGATGAATTAAGCTGAAAGCCCGATTCAACAAAGTATCGCGAAAGGAAAAATCCCGATGCACCTCTGATCTTACTCATCGACATTTTAGCTTTAAGCAGAAAGGAAGCGAGTCCGGTGGAGAGTACCGATTCACAGTTTTCATCATCTGCGGCTCGTGACAGGAGCTGAAAAAGTTTTACCAGCGACGATCGCGCCGGGTGCTGTCTGACCCATAGGGCGCAATATCTCGCATAACAAGGCGTCTAGCCAATTTGAAAGAGTTCGGCTCGTGGCTCCGCAGATGATCTTACCGCTATATGCGTTTACATAGATCACCCCTTTTGATCATACGACCAGTAAAGCAGGTGGTTCCCGTGAAACACATATTTACAGCAGGAAAATCTACGAAAGGAATCTAGTCCGATGGAAACCTGATATTCTCCTTGAATTATCACTAAAGGCGGTACATTCCGATGAACTGAATCACTTACAATTGAATATAAGAGCCCCGTGGAATACTGCGGGGCTTTTGATTTCCCGGGAAACTCCGGTTTAATAATGAGGTACACCAATGCAGTTTGTAGTCACAAATCAACAGATGAAAGAGGCGGAGCGCCGCTGCAACGACTCCGGCACCAGCTACTACCAGATGATGGAGAACGCCGGCACCCGCTGCGCGGAATTTATCCTGGGAACTGTCCCGGACAGCACCCATATCCTGGTGATGTGCGGCGCCGGAAACAACGGCGGCGACGGACTTGTAATTTCCCGGCTGCTCCGGCAGAACGGCAGGAACGTCAGTGTGCTGCTGGTTTCCGGTCCCCCTAAAACCCCAGACGCCGCAGAGAATCTCAAGCGCCTGCCCGCAGGAACTCCGGTGTACTCCCCGGAGCAGTCCGCCGACGCGTTCAGCGACGCAGACTGCGTTGTGGACTGCATTTACGGCACCGGATTCCACGGGGAGCTGCGCGGAAACGTCCCGGACGTCCTCGCCCTGGCGAACCGCTGTAAATTCCGCATCGCGGTGGACGTCCCGAGCGGAGTAAATTCCGACTCCGGCGAGCTTGACGAGCGCTGCTTCCGCCCTTCTCACACGCTGGTGCTCGCGGCGATGAAGCAGGGACTGGTCAACGCTCCCGCGTCCGATATGCTCGGCGAGGTACACCTGCTGGATATCGGCATCGGCGAGGACTGCTTCGCCGCAAACAACATAGCCGTGCTGACCGACGAAAGCCTGCGCAGACCCTTCCCTCCCCACGGCAGGAACACCCACAAGGGCACGTTCGGCAGGCTGGTCGGATTCGCCGGGAGCCTTTGCTTCAGCGGCGCGGCGTACATGTGCGCGTCAGCCGCGCTGCGCAGCGGAGTCGGGCTGTACTTCGCGGCGGCTCCCGTCAGCGCAGTCAGGATAATCGCCGCCGGACTGCACGAGGCAGTCTACGTTCCCCTGCCGGAAACCCCGGACGGCTTCGCGGAAGTGACCGACGAAACACTCGAAAGCACCGTCCGCCCGAAGCTCGAAAGCGCCTCTGCGGTGCTCATCGGCTGCGGGCTCGGGAACAGCGAAAACACCCGCAGACTGACGGAATTCGTCATCAGGAACGCAGCGTGTCCTGTCATCGTGGACGCGGACGGCATAAATTCCATTTCCGCGAATATAGATGTACTGAAGGAGCGGACAGGCGATACGATACTCACACCGCACCCGCTGGAATTCAGCCGCATTACCGGGCTGACCGTCCCGGAGATACAGCGCGACCGCCTGAATAAGGCATCGCAGTTCGCGCTGAAATACGGCGTAACGCTGCTGCTCAAGGGCGCGGACACCGTGATAGCTGCGCCGGACGGCAGGCTGTGCGTGAACTCCGGAGCGTGCCGGGGGCTGTCCAAGGGCGGCAGCGGCGATGTCCTGACCGGGATAATCGGAGCGTTCGCGGCGCAGGGCGCAGAGCCGTTCCGCGCAGCCTGCGCCGGAGCGTACTGCCACTGGAAAGCGGCGGATATCCTGACGCACAGAATGCCCGCGGAGAGTATTCTTCCGACCGACATCATTTCCGCGCTGCCGGAGGTCTATTCCGAGTAACAACGAGCTCCTTCCATAAGGTCACCTCTAAAATTATCTCACCGGTTTTTAGAGGTTCCCACAACTGAAACGGAGGGAGTTATACATGAACATTCGGAAAACATACTGCGCAGCGGGGCTGACCGCTGTGATACTGATGAGCGGCTGCGAGGGGAAGATACCTTTCAGCGCCGCGAAAACGCCGGAGCTTACCCCGAGCTGGACTGCCCAGGCGGAGATAAAATTCGGCGACAACGCCGCAAATGCGGAGGTGACAAGGGTCGAGCCAGGCTGCTGGAAATTCGGCTTCACCGAACCGCAGGAGCTGTGCGGAGTGACCATGACGCTGGAAAACGGAGCGCTCACTGCGAGCCTGGGCGAACTGACCGTGACAGCCGGAGAGGGCGAGAACACGATACTCCCCCAGCTGATAGCCGCCGGGATAGACGCAGCCGCGGAAAGCTCCGCCGGAGCGGCTGAAAAGGACGGCGTGCTGACCATCAAAACGGAAGCCGACGGAAGCTCCTGCACGGTTACAGCGGACAGCGCCACCGGGGAAATACTTTCGTTCCGCTCCCCTGCCAACAAGCTCGCGGTGTATTTCAGCGACGTTTCTCCCTATACCGAGGAGGTAGGGGTGATAGAATAAGCGCCGGTTTTACCTATAGCAATACAAGAAAAGTCCCGGCTGGTACCGGGGCTTTTCTTATAACTTACCAGGAGCAGACATGGGCATTTTCGACGGGTCAGGGAGCGGAGAAAGCGCTCTGCCGGACTTCACAAAGCCCATCACCGAAAGGAACTGGCGGGTCAGCATGTCGGACACCTCCGCCTCATCGTAGCTTATCATCTTTGAAGCAATGAGCACGCCTATCCCGAACGTGTACAGCCACACGCTGCGGAACAGGAACATTGCTTCCTCCCGGGTCAGACCGTAGTCGCGCATGATGCACTCAATGCAGTATCCGGCGGTATCGCCAAGCTCATTGAACAGGTCGTCGAAGCTTCCGCTCTGCTCCCTCTCGCTCATGTACAGCACCTGGAACAGCTTCGGCTCGTTCGTTGCGAAGCTTATCATCTGCATTCCGACATTTTTGAACGCGGGGACTCCCGGTTCTTTTCTGGAGTAGCTCTCGAAGCGCTTCATCGCGGCCTTCTTGACCTCGCCGATAAGCTCCCCCATGTTCCTGAACGCTGTGAAAACCGGACGGGTCGAGGTTCCCAGTGCGGCTCCCAGGTCCCGGGCATTAAGCGCGGACATTCCCTTTTCCGCGACTACGTTCAGCGCTATTTGTACTATTTCTTCGCGTGTGTATTTGGCTTTTGGCGGCATTTTCTTCCTCTTTCGACACTGTATTTATCATGTGTAACACTTGTTACAGTATAACACAAATTCCTTGAATTGTCAATAGAATTATTGCGATTTCTGTTTTTTCCACAAGCTGACATCAGATGAACGTCCGCGCCCCTGAAACCGCATTCCAACGCGAACTGGTAGGCGCAGATTAGTAATCCGCCCGAGCGAAATATGATAACTCGGTGAAATATGTGACATTTTAAGGAAAATTAGCACTCTAC
>CAKSHG010000215.1 GCA_934456315.1 uncultured Oscillospiraceae bacterium
GCTCTGCAACATCGTGTTGCACCTCCTCGTAAGGCATACAGCCTTACTTCGTCGGCTTTCATCGCATTCGGCGCACTTTACCCATTTTCCCTTTTCAAACCGGTTTTTAGAGGTTCCCATAAGGCATTATTGCCGTCAACACCTGGAAACGTACATAAATTGGAGAAAATAATGAACATACTGAAAAGAGCGGCTGCTGCGGCGCTATCCGCAGTCATGCTGGCAGGAATGACCCTCCCGGCTTACGCGGAGGCGGAGGGGACTGCGCAGATAAAGAACGGCGACGGTTCCACCATGCTAGTGGTGGACTTCGGAAACGAAACTACGATAATCGACCCGTCAGGGGAAACCACGGACACCACCGGCACGACCGGGAGCGGCGCAGACGTAGTTGCCCCGGGGAACACCGGCAGCACCGAAACCACGATAATCGACCCTGACGAAACCATCTCCGGCAGACCGGAGAGCGTGCTGGACGTATCCGACCACATCTATTCCGGAACGGACACCTCCGACTGGACGGAGTGGGACGGCAAGACGAAAATGCAGTCCGGCGTGAACTACTACATATCCAAGGAAACCAAGCCCCGGGGGAATTACGGCGTACCCGCCGGGAGCCGCCTGCTGATAAAGAGCGGCGCACGGCTGGTCATCTATAAGGGCAGGACATTCAACGTCCGCGGAGTGCTCACCGTGGAGCCGGACGCGGAGCTGATGGATTCCGGCACGCTGACCGTGTTCGAGAACGCCGGGCTTGAGAACTACGGAAGCCTGAAAGCGAGCGTCAGCTCGGGCATGCGTATCGCGGGCGACTTCATCAACCGCAGCACGGGAAGCATGTACGTTTCCAACACGCTGAACGTCTACAAGACCGGCACGATGCTGAACTACGGCGAGCTGAACCTCACCTCCAGCGCGAATATGAAGGTCACCGGTGACTTCCAGACCTCCGAAACCGGACGTCTGCTGTGCCACGGCAGCCTGTCTGTGACGATAAACGGACGCACCACCCAGGCGGGTTACTTCTCGCTGACGGGAAGCGTTGTCAACAGCGGCGTGTTCGTGTTCGAAAAGACGGTGCGCTACTACAAGTCGAAGGCGGCGCGGTTTGCCGTGTCCAGGAGCAGCAGGCTGATAGACTACCGCTACTCTAACGGGACGTTCGTCAACCCCGACCCGGGCGACGAGGACAACACCAGCGAGGACACCACGGACACCGGCATAAAGGGGATAGACGTATCCTACGCGCAGGGCGCGATAGACTGGACGAAGGTGAAGTCGTCCGGGATAGAGTTCGCGATGCTGCGTTCGTCGAGGGGACCGCTTAGCAGTACGCGCCCGGCTTCGGAGGACACGACGTTCCGCACTAACGTGACCGAAGCGGCGAAGGCGGGCATACAGGTGGGCGTGTACCATTACCTTTACGCTCACACGGTCGCCGAGGCAAAGCAGGAGGCTAAGTTCTTCATAAAGACGATATCTCCGTACACGATAACCTATCCGGTGGTGCTGGACGTTGAGGAGCAGTCGCAGGCGAATCTCGGCAAGGAAAAGCTGACCCAGATAGTCAAGGCGTTCCTGGACGAGGTGAGCGCGGCGGGATATTATGGAATGCTGTATTCCAACAAGTCCTGGCTGACGAACTATCTAGACATGACGAAGCTGACGGGGTATGAGGTATGGCTGGCACAGTGGAATACAGTGCCGACATACTCCGGGGATTTCGGAATGTGGCAGTACACCTGCAAGGGTATAGTGTCCGGAATCGACGGATACGTTGACCTGAACCTTTCCTATAAGAATTACGCCAAGATAATCAAAAAGGGCGGTTACAATCACCTGACATAATAAACGAGGCTCCGGACATTTACGTCCGGAGCTTTTTGTATAAACTATGACTTCCCATAAACCGCTCCGAAACGCCGGATGTGCACTTTATCCAAATCCCTTACACGATTTTGACCGATTTTGTATAAAATCATAAATAAAGCTTGAAAATTTTGTCGGAATATGTTATAATTGTACTATAGGAAAGAAAAACCAACGTTCTGTAAAGGAGCTGACCACTATGACAGTTTTCACCGGCAAAAGCGTATACGGCGCCGCAGTCTGCGGCCGGGTCTGCATTCTAAGAAAGCCGAAACTGTCAGCAGAGCGCGTCCTTGTCGAGGACACCGCGACCGAACTCCAGCGGGTGCAGGCGGCCCGGATAGTCGCCGCAGAACAGCTCCAGGACCTCTACGACCAGTACATCGACGAAATAGGCGAGCCGAACGCCCAGATATTCAGCATTCACATGATGATGCTCGAGGACGAGGACTACAACGGCTCCATTGACGGCATGATATCCTCCGAGCGCGTCAACGCGGAGTACGCCGTTGCGCGCACCGCCGACGTTTTCGCCCAGATGCTCGAGGCGATGGACAACGAATACATGCGCGCCCGCTCCGCAGACGTCCGGGACGTTTCCAACCGTCTGCTCGCCATTCTGACGGACACTTCCACGGATTTCGCCTGGGTGCCGGAAAACTCCGTTGTCTGCGCCGATGACCTCACCCCGAGCGAAACCGCCGCGCTCCAGCGCAGGCATGCCGCGGCGCTCCTGACAGCCCACGGCTCTGCGATATCCCACACTGCCATACTGGCTCACAGCATGAATATTCCCACCATCATCGGGATAGGCGACCAGTTCCTTTCGGAGGTCCACCCCGGGGAGGAAGCGCTGGTGGACGGCTTCAACGGCGACGTTATCCTGCAGCCGGACATCGCCGCCCGCAAGAAGCTCGCCGACGCCGCTCCCGCCGGGCAGGAGCAGTCCCGCACGGAGCCTTCCGGTCCCGCCTGCACCCGCACCGCAGACGGCACCCGGGTGTTCATGCTTTCGGCAGGAGCGCCGACCTCCGCGCTGCCGGACGATTCCGACGGTATCGCGGTGTTCAGCTGCCCGCTGCTCTCCGATGAGGAGAAGCAGTACGAATACTACCTCTCCATCGCGGAGCGCACTGCGGCTCACCGCGCGATACTCCGCATGCCGGTGATACGTCCCACCGACCCCGACCGCCAGTCGAAATACGACATGCAGATACGCGCCGTGTTCCGCGCAGCCTCCCACGGCGAGCCGGGGATACTCTTCCCGATGGTGACCAGCGTCCCCGAGGCGCGGAAGATACTCGCCGCCTGCGACGACGCGAAAATGCAGCTCCGCGCCCAGGGCGTGGAGTGCTCCGAGAACATCAGGATAGGCTTCATGGTGGAAACCCCCGCCGCCGCGATAATCAGCGACTGCCTTGCGCCGATGGCGGATTTCTTCATCATCGACAGCGACAGCATAGCGCGGCACTCCCTCGCCTGCTATGAGGAGGACTGCTTCTCGCCGGATTTCGCCGGAGGGCAGCTCGAAGCGGTGATGCGGCTCATCAGGTACAGCGCCCGCAACGCCGTGAAGAACGGCGCAAGGATAGGTATCTGCGGCTCCCTCGCCGGGGATACTTCCCTCACCGGGGACTTTCTGCGAATGGGGATTTCAGCTTTCTGCGTCCCGCCATACAGGCTCTGGGAGGTCAGGAAGCGCGTCACCGAGGTCGACCTGGAAGCATAACAGAAGCGCATTGCAGAGCCGTTTCGCCTGCAATGCGCTTTTTCATATCATTCCCTGTTTCCTGGTCAGCAGCCGGAATGTCACCTTCACCTCATCGTCGTCCAGCGGTATCATGACCCGTCCCTGGTACTCCGGGGAATCCCACCTGATGT
>CAKSHG010000216.1 GCA_934456315.1 uncultured Oscillospiraceae bacterium
AATTCCGCATTCCGAATTTTTCACAGCGTGTCCTTTATGTCCTTGAGGAACATCAGCGCGTCCATCGGGGACATGGTGTTGATATCCGCGGCGCGCAGCTTTGCGATGGCGTTCTGCTCGTTTATCGCGGTAAAGCTGAACTGGTGGTCGGCGGTCTTTTCGATGGTTTCGGAGAGCTTTGTCCTGCCGAGCTTTTCGAGCTCCACCAGCTCCTCCTTTGCGCGGTTGATGACCTTCTGCGGAAGTCCCGCGAGCTTCGCCACCTCGATGCCGTAGCTGTCGTCAGTGCCGCCCTCGCATATCTTGTGCAGGAAGCGCAGCTCGTCGCCGCGCTTCACCGCAGCAACGCTGAAATTGCGTATCCCGTCGTATTCCTTTTCCATAGAGATAAGCTCGTGATAGTGCGTTGCGAACAGAGTCTTGCAGCCTATCGCCTTTCCGCTGATGTACTCCGCGACTGCTTTCGCTATGGAAATTCCATCGAACGTGGAAGTTCCCCTGCCTATCTCGTCCAGTATGACAAGGCTCTTTTTGGTCGCGTTCTTTAGTATCTCCGCGACCTCGTTCATCTCGACCATGAACGTCGACTGCCCGGAGGTCAGGTCGTCCGACGCGCCCACGCGGGTGAATATCTTGTCCACTACGCCTATCTTAGCGTACTCCGCCGGGACGAAGCAGCCTATCTGCGCCATCAGAACGATTATCGCGGTCTGCCGCATGAACGTGGATTTACCGGACATGTTCGGACCTGTGATTATCATCAGTCGGTTGGAGTTCGTATCGAGATAGGTGTCGTTCGGCGTGAACGGGTGGTCGGTAAGCATTTTCTCGATTACCGGGTGGCGTCCGCCGCGTATCTCGATAACGCTGTCGAGGGTCATTTCCGGCTTGACGTAGCCGTTCTCGATGGAAGCCTGCGCGTAGCTGCACAGCACGTCCACCGCCGCGACTGCCGCAGCCGCAGCCTGCACCGCCTCCAGGCGCGTTCCGATGAAGTCACGCACCTCGCCGAAAATAGCCTGCTCCAGCGCGAGTATCTTGTCGTTAGCGCCCAGTATGTCAGATTCTACCTTTTTCAGCTCCTCGGTGATGTAGCGCTCGCCGGTGGTCAGGGTCTGCTTTCGTATGTAGTGCGCCGGGACCTGATCGAGCTGCCCCTTGGAAACCTCGATGTAATAGCCGAATACGCGGTTGTAGCCGACTTTCAGCGTGCGTATGCCAGTAGCGGCGCGCTCGCGCTCCTCTATCTCCGTCAGGATATCCCTGCCGCCGCCGGTGATCTTGCGGAGGCGGTCTATCTCCTCGTTGAAGCCGTCCTTGATGACGCCGCCGTCCTTGAGGGTCAGCGGCGGGTCGTCGACTATCGCGTTCTCCACCAGGGAGGAAACGTCGTTCAGCTCGTCTATCTCGCTGTTGAGCCTGCGGAACAGCGCGGAATCCACCTTTGCGATGCACTGCTTCAGCCCCGGGAGCCTTGCGCAGGTCTGCCCGAGGGAGTAGATATCCTTTGGCGACGCGGATTTGTACATAATGCGCGTCATGAGCCGCTCGAGGTCGTAGATACCGTTCAGCGCGTCGCAGATGTCGTAGAGCTGCGTGGAATCCTTTATCAGCGCTTCCACGGCGTCGTGGCGCTTCAGTATCTCCGAGGGATTTATCAGCGGCTGCTCAAGCCAGGTTTTCAGCTTTCGCCTGCCCATGGAGGTGACGGTCTTATCCAGCACCCACAGCAGCGAGCCGCGCTTTTCCTTGGTGCGCATGGTTTCGGTCAGCTCGAGGTTTCTTCTTGTGGTGAGGTTCAGCCCCATGAATTCCCCGTCAGCGTGGACGGTAAGCGATACGAAGCGCTTTACGGTCGCTTTCTGCGTTTCGCCGAAGTAACGAAACATCGCGCAGAGCGCTTTCCGGACTAGCGGCATTTCGGCAACGCCAAGCTCCGCGCCGCTCTCGAACTGGTCGGTTATGACCGACATATCCGAGCCGTCAAAGCTGCTGTCGTCCAGCATTTCGCACAGGCAGCGCTTGAGCCTGTCCCGGACGAACTCGTGGACCTCCTTATAATCCAGGAAATCCTGGTTTATAAGTATCTCGACCGGGCTGAATCTTGACAGCTCGGAGATGATATCCTGCTCGATATCCTTGCCGCTCTTGCTGAAAACGTGCACCTCTCCGGTGGAGATATCAGCGAAAACCAGCGCCGCAGCGTTCTGCCCCCTGTCAGGGCAGATGCAGGCGATGTAGTTGTTGGAGTCCTCGCTTAGCATGCTGGATTCTATGACCGTGCCCGCCGTCACCAGGCGGATAACGTCGCGCTCCACCAGCCCCTTGGAGGCGGCGGGGTCGGTCAGCTGCTCGCAGATAGCCACCTTGTAGCCCTTGTCGATGAGCTTCTTTATGTATATCTCGCAGCTGTGGTAGGGCACGCCGCACATCGGCGAACCCGCCCGGGAGGTCAGCGCAAGCTCCAGCTCCCTCGAAACGTTCTCCGCGTCCTCGAAGAACATCTCATAGAAGTCCCCCAGCCGGAAGAACAGAATATAATCGCTGTACTTCTCCTTGATGTCAAGATACTGTTTCAGCATCGGGGACAGCTTTTCCGATTCCTGCGCCATTTTCCGCACCTCCCTGTTGTATTTCTCCGTTTATCAGCCGCAGCCGCCGCAGGTAGCGCAGCTTCCTGTGCAACCGCTGGACTGCGTGGTCGGGCAGGTCATGGGGTCTGCGCCCTGTAATGTCAGCGTGAGGACGGTGTTCACCTGGCTCATCAGGTCGTCCATTCCCTGCTTGGATACGGTGAAAAGCGCCATGTTCTCGTTGGACATCACCTTTTCGTAAGCCTCCTGCATGTCTGCGTTCAGCTTCTGGAGCTTTTCCTTGTCCTGCTCCTCCTCGGGCTTGTTGTACTCCATTGCGGCGTTCTGGCGGATAAGGTTGAATTCGCCGATGAGGTTCTGAAGCTCAACGTCCTCGTCGTTCGCCTTTTTTGCCTTTGCGTACTGAATATAGCGCTCGTCCTCCTGGATAGCCTTGCCGAGTTCTCTTACTGCCTGTATTGCGTCCATAGTTGTTCTCCTTTACACTAGTTCACCGATGAGCGCCCAGTTGAGCGCGTCGGTTATCTTCACATCGACGAAGCTACCGATAAGCGACTTGTCCCCGTCGAAGTCAACGATTATATTCTGTATGCTCTTTCCGGTGAGGCAGCCGTCGCGGGTCCTGCCCGGTCCCTCACACAGCACTCTCATGGTCCTGCCGACGTAGTTGTGATAGGAAGAGCAGCCTATCTCGCCCTGTACCTCCAGCAGCTCGCGGAACCACTTTCCCTTTTCCTCCTGGGAGATGGGGTCGGGCATTTCCGCCGCCTTTGTCCCCTTGCGCGGGCTGTAGATGAACGTGAACAGCGAATCGTACTTCACCTCGCGGATAAGGCTTAGCGTTTCCTGGAAGTCCTCGTAGGTTTCCCCGGGGAATCCAACGATGATGTCGGAGGTCAGCGCAACGTCCGGGATATGCTCCTTGGCGTAGTTTATCAGCTCCAGGTAGTGCTCCCGGGTATAGCTGCGGTTCATCAGCTTCAGGATACGGCTGCTTCCGGACTGAACCGGAAGGTGGAAGTGCCGCGTCACTTTCCCGCATTCGGCGATGGTGTCGATAAGCTCATGCGTGGCGTCCTTGGGGTGGCTGGACATGTAGCTTATCTTGAACTCCCCGGGGATAGCGTTGATACGCCGGAGCAGCTCCGGGAA
>CAKSHG010000217.1 GCA_934456315.1 uncultured Oscillospiraceae bacterium
TACCACGGGCGTGAAAGGTCGGCGCGGTTGTGCATCGTAGAGTTAACGCTCCCGCCGACTATCAGTCGCATTACAAAATGATAGGATATAGTTGCAAAGGTTATCGTCAGCGTGAGGAACACATCCTGACTGCCGCAGACGTAAAGCGCAGTAAACAAAACGGTTGCAGCGACCGCTGAAATTGTGGTGATGATCATAACTTTTCGCATAGCGTATTATCGACCTCCACAGCCAGTAAAAAATGCCTTATATACATTAAATGTGCTTTGCATTTATTATACCAAAATTTATTTCAAAAGTCAATCGACCGCCCCGTAAAAACGGAGCGGTCGAAACTGCATATTAATATTACGAAATATTACGCAAACTGCCAGGAATCGAACTCAAATCCAGCGGGGAACACGAAGAACACATCGTGAGTTCCGGAAACCTCGGAGAACAGCGAGTTGTAAACGACCTGCCAGTTATCCGAGCTGAACTCCACGGACGCTGCCGCAGTGCCCTCTATGCTGTCGAGGTAAACGTCCACTCTGCCGGTGCCCTTGACCTTAGCCGCGAAGTACTTCGCGCCCTCTCCGAAGTCCACGCCGCGAACGCAGGACCATGCGCCGGAGCCATTATCAGCGCCGCATGAGATAGTCATGTTGCCGCTTTCCTCAGTGGCAGCGTAGGAAACGCCCGCACATGCCGCGATGTTCTCCGCCTGTACCGGCTGGTAGGGGTCAAGTGCTTTTATCTGAGAAACTCCCGCCTTATCTCCGGTGACTTTCTCGATGACTACGTTTTCTTCATCGACCTGCGCCTCGTTCACGCACAGGCTGCGGAATCCGCCGTAGGTGCCGAGCGCTTTCTGCGGGAACAGCGCGTGATAGAACAGGTAATACTTCCCCTGGTACTTTTGCAGGTGGGTGTGGTTGTTGCTGTATTCCAGACCCTGTTCGCCGGGGTTCTTGAAGTAGTAGTCCTGATATACCCAGCTGTCCGGGTCGAGGGGAGTCCTGGTCGTCATGTAGGACATGCTGCACTGGGGCGGCGGCATTACTCCGTCAACGTCCCAGCCGTTGGAGTGGCTCGACCAGTCGTTGTTGTAGGTGTAGACGTAGGTGCCGTTGATGTAGTTCAGCTCGCTTGCCTCGAAATTGAATTTCGAGGGTATCTTGGTTATCTCGCTGTCGATGCTGACCATATCCGCGCCGAGCTTGACTATTCTGGAGCCGCCGTCGCCGCTTCCGAAAGCGAGCCAGCCGGTTCCGTTGTCGTCGATGCAGACGCCCGGGTCAAACGGTGAGCTGCACCCGTTCAGTCCGGGAGTGCTGCCGTCTAACAGGGACTTGCCGAGCGGGTCGGACCAGGGTCCCGTGGGGGAGGTGGAGGTGATGACTCCGGTGCCCCAGCCGCTGTTCGAGAAGTAGAGATAGAAGTGGGTCAGACCGTCCTCCTCAACGCGGGAGGTTATCGACGGAGCCCAGGAGGCAAGCGCCCAGGGGCATACCTCTGCGATGTCGATGGTGCCGTGATAGGTGTAGTTCACCATGTCGTCGGTAGAGAGGACGACCAGGGACTTGATGTGCTCGTAGGTGTTCTTTCCCTCGGCGCCGACTGCTTCGTACTGCTGGTGGTCGTTGGTGCCGTAGATGTACAGCCTGCCCTCGTACTCCACTGCAGTGGGGTCTGCGCAGAATATATTTGAGATGAGCGGGTTGCCGTCCGGGAGGTTCTTTCCGGTGGGGGCGTCAAGCGACTGCACGGTGATATTTCCGGGCTGGGATTCGACTGCCGCACCGAGGGAGAATCCGGTTTCCGGCGAAAACTCCGTCTGGCTGGTGCCGGACGGTGCGTCCGGTGAATCAGGCGATGGTGAGCTGCACCCGCACAAAAGCGCCGAAAGCATAACTGCGATGGTAGATCTGATGTGTTCCATAATGCCCTCCTGTTATTTGCCTTGTAACTGTATTATAGCACAAAACAAGAGCTTCGGCATTGAATTTACAGACATCAGTCAGCACAAAACTGCCATTACTCCCAGCCCTTGCAGACGTCCACCCATTCAGAGTAGCCGGAGTGTTCCTCCAGCTCCGGGATAGTCAGCTCTATGGCGCTGTTGCTGCTGCCGCATGCGGGGAATACCGTATCGAAGCGTTTGAGCGATTCGTCGAGGTAGACTGTAACGCCGTCGTTCACCGCGAACGGGCAGACGCCGCCTATCGCATGACCGATGAGCTGCACCACTTCGTCCGGGGTGAGCATTTTCGCCTTCGTGCCGAATTTGACCTTGTATTTTGCGTTGTCCACCTTGGCGTCGCCCGCCGCGACGATGAGTATCGGCTCCTCCCCGACCATGAAAGACAGCGTTTTTGCAATGCGGCAGGGCTCGCAGCCCAGGGCGTTCGCAGCAAGCTCCACGGTAGCGCTGGAGCTGTCGAATTCAAGTATCCGGTCTGCCATTCCGCAGCCCGCGAAGTAATTCCTAACCTTTTCGATAGCCATGTTTTATCACCTTATTCTGTTTTTTTCCGCATAACAGCGGCATTTTTATTTTACCACGAAATAATGGGCACGTCAATATCTGTGTCGGATATTTTTGTATCGGTCGATAAATGCCGTATTTTAGGTAAAAGGGTTGACAATACCTGCTTTTTGAGTTATAATCAATATATATTTCTTTCTATAATAAGGAGATCAAGAATGAAAGCAAAGTTTCACATACCTGATATATGGACCCACAAAGATCTTAACCTTTATCTTATCGACCTGATAAAGGCTCACCCGGAGTATTTTTACGACGATATAGAGATAGCTTCGTGCTACGGAAGCTTTCCGTCCGCTCTCTGGAACGGAGGGCGAGCACTCGGTGGATACGCGACCAAATTTGATATCACCAGTACAATAAAGGCGTTCAACGACAGAAATGTGCCGATAAGATATACTTTCACTAACCCGACCATTACTGAAAGCGACCTTAGCAATCCTTACTGCAACATGCTCTGCAAGGCTGCCGAAAACGGATTCAATGAGCTTATCGTCAACAAACCCTTCCTTGAGGAGTACGTTCGCCGGAAGTATCCCAAGTTCCCGCTCGTTTCCTCAACGGTGAAGCAGATCGAAGAACTGGAACCGCTGCTTGAGGAATTCAAGAAGGACTACAAGCTGGTCGTACTTGATTACAACTGGAACAATGACTTTGAAAAGCTCGATAAGATACCGATGGAGCTTCGCTCAAGGGTGGAGATACTCATCAATCCGTACTGCACGCCGCACTGCAAGCGCAGAAAAGAGCATTACATCGCACTCGGAGAAGCACAGCGCGAATACAGCAAGAGAAGCCCGCTTGAGCAGATGGGCGTCGTAAGGGATAATGGCACGGCGTCGGATATTGCAAGGAGCTTCAAGTGCGTCAACACCAGCTATAACTTCTATCAGATCACGCATTACAGCACGTTCGTTTCCAACACAGACCTCTACGGAAGATACCTCGATATGGGGTTCAACAATTTCAAGATCGAGGGTCGCGTCCTTTCAAAGCCGAACGTCGTTGAAAGCTACGTTTACTATCTGGTCAAGCCGGAATACCGCGACAGAGTGCGTCTTGACATGCTTACATACGTCGCACCGCAGACAGCTCCGAAGGAGCATGAACGCCGTTTCATCGGCACGGACGGTAAAGAGATACCCCAGAAAAACAACTGATCCCTTCTGGAAGCTGCCTAGTATTTTCATCTGAAAAACAACTCGTTTTCCTT
>CAKSHG010000218.1 GCA_934456315.1 uncultured Oscillospiraceae bacterium
AAAGAATTAAATATATTATGAGCAGGCGCGAGGAAGGTAAGAAAAAAAGTTATGAATTTTTCGCTAATCCGGAGCTGCAGGAAAAGGCACCCGTTGAATTGGAGCGGCGGAAAAAAGAAAACATGGAAAGGCTAAGGCTATATGGATTAAACATTTGAAGTTTGGCAATTTCATTAAATAGTTTGAACCGGGAACATAAATCTCAATAAACGCAGAATTCCGCAAATATGAATTTCATATTTGCGGAATTTTTTAGGAAATTATGCGTTTCGAAAACAAGCGACGGAACTCAACTCTGCGTTACTGCGGTGTGATCACGGACATCGGGTCTATCCACTTTCCGCCCTGCTTAACGCCGAGGTGAAGGTGCGGCTGCTGCACGATTTCAGCCTGGCAGGTGTCGGAGGTCTTGCCGATAACGGCTCCTTCCTGGATCTCCTGACCGGTCTTTACGCTAAGCTCCTTTGCAAGCCCGCAGTACTCTGCAGTCAGCCCGTTGTCCTGCTCGATGGTCACTACGACGCCCCACAGCGGGTCCTCGCGTATCTCGGTCACCGTTCCTGACGACATCGACTTCACGTCAGTGCCGAGGGGACAGAGTATATCACAGCCGTCATGGGTCTTCCATACGCCGAGCGTTTCGCTCTTGACCAGTTCGCCGTTACTGAACGGGTGAGATACCTCTCCGTCTACCGGCATGATGTTCCGCGCTTCAGACTTCACTGGTTTGTTGACCTCTTCGGCTTCGGCAGTATCGGGAGCCTGTGCTTCCGCAGCCTGATTCGTTGAAGCCGTACCCGACGCCGTGGTCACTGATGGCTTGTCGTCACGCTCCACATTGCTTTTTTCTGCATTGGCAGGTGCGCTGTCAGGAGCGCTGAATGTCCAGGTACTTGTCGATGCAGCGCTGGTAGTGGGCGTGAGGTTCGCCATTGTGCGGTTGTACGCTGCAAAGGAAGCCGCAGCAACTGCCGCTACTCCGAGTACAGCCGCAGCAGCAAACGCCTTTGTATTCAGGTTTCTTCTGTTTCTGTCCTTTTTCATGATGGATTCCTTTCTTTGAGTTGAAATGTTATGAACTGATATGCTCCGGGTGTTCAGCCATAGTTTAGCCAGAATATTTCCATTTATTCCGTAAAATATATCTTCATGGTAAATAAACTGCTTCCGTGCGGAAAAAGGCAATGCTAACTGCGGCGTGATTTGTCGCTTATCAACAAAAAATTAAATTTTCATAAAAAATTCGTCAAACTACTGTACATTTTCTTAAAAATCATGTATAATTGTAATGTATGGATAAAAGATGTGTTAAATCCAGAGCAATAAAGAATAATTGCTTTACAAACAGGAGAATCTTGCAATGAATGTCTACGACGTACTGAACCTGCTCGGCGGTATTGCGCTGTTCCTTTTCGGAATGCACACACTGAGCGCGTCACTCGAGAAACTCGCGGGCGGAAAGCTCGAAACCTGGCTGGAAAAAGCCACTTCAAGGCCCATCAAGGGCGTAGTCCTCGGCGCTATAATCACCGCTGTCATACAGTCGTCCGCAGCGACGACCGTCATGATAATCGGCTTTGTTAACTCCGGTCTGATGAAGCTGTCGCAGGCTATCGGCGTTATCATGGGCGCGAATATCGGTACGACCGCGACAAGCTGGCTGTTAAGCCTTCAGTCCATCGACGGTTCCGCCGGATTCAGTATCCTTAATATACTGAAACCGACCACGTTCACTCCGGTGCTTGCGGTTATCGGCGTGATACTGATAATGTTCACAAAGTCGGACAAGAAAAAGACCATCGGTATGATACTTGCCGGTTTCGCCGTTCTGATGTTCGGCATGAATTCGATGTCCTCCGCGACAGAGGGCCTTGCCGAGAACGAAACATTCTGCAATATCCTTATGATGTTCTCAAATCCTATCCTCGGCGTTATCGCGGGCGCAGTGCTTACCGCAGTGCTCCAGTCGTCGTCGGCGTCCATCGGTATTTTGCAGTCCATCGCTATTTCCACCGGAAAGGTGACCTACTCCGTGGCGCTGCCGCTGCTGCTCGGTCAGAACATCGGTTCCTGCGTTACGGCGCTCATCTCCTCGGTCGGCGCTAATAAGCCCGCAAAGCGCGTTGCGTTCGTCCATCTGTATTTCAACGTTATAGGCACGGTGGTGTTCCTTTCGGTGTTCTACCTGCTGAATGCGTTCATAAATATGCCGTTCATGGAGGAATCTTTGAACGCTGTCGGAATTGCTGTTATCCACACCGGATTCAACGTACTCGCGACTGCGCTGTTCCTGCCGTTCACGAAGCAGCTTGAGAAGCTCGCATGTCTTACAGTACGCGACGACGCAAACGATGTGAAGCATGCTCCGATGCTGCTTGACGAGCGTCTGCTGAAAACTCCGTCCGTTGCGATAGAGCAGTGCCGCAACGTCTGCATAAGAATGGCAAGACTCACCCAGGAAACCCTCAAGGAATCCATGGAGGTCGTGACTAAATACGACGCGAAGAAGTGCACCGAGGTCATCGACAACGAAAACGCCATTGACATCTACGAGGACAAGATAGGTTCGTATATCCTGAAAATAAGCTCCAAGGACCTTTCGGAGAACGACAGCAAGATAGTATCCAGCATGCTCCACACGATAGGGGACCTGGAGCGCATTTCCGACCACGCTGTGAACATCGTGGAGGCAGCCGAGGAAATGCACAGCAAGAAGATAAAGTTCTCGGAACAGGCGCTTAGGGAGATACCGGTCATAATCAACGCAGTGAGCGAGATACTGGACATGTCGATAAACGCGTTCGTGAACAACGATGTGACCCTTGCGAAGGACGTCGAGCCGCTGGAGGACGTTATCGACCAGCTCCGCAGCGACCTCAAGACCAGACACATCGAGCGGCTGCGCAACGGAAAGTGCACGATAGAGCTGGGATTTATCCTCCAGGATCTGCTGACGAACTTCGAGAGAGTATCCGACCACTGCTCAAACATTGCGGTATACCTCATTCAGATAAGCGACAACAGCATGGACACCCACGAATACATGAACGAGCTGAAAAAGCTGGATCGTTCCGAATTCATGGATGAGTTCAACGACTACAAAAGCAAGTACATCTTGCCTGAACAGCAGTAAATAACAAGATCCCCTGCCAGCCGGCAGGGGATTCTTGGCTGTCGATAAAGGCGCATCTGCGTCGTCAACGCCATTCCGGCAGGCAAAAAGCCTAGCCGAAATGGCGTTTCCTAGCATCTGCACCTTTCTCAACAGCCAGGGAATGAACTTTTTCGACAAGCTGAATCCCCTGCCAGTCGGCAGGGGATCTGTTTATCAGTAGATATCCTTTTTGTTCTTGATGTGGCGGCGTATCAGCGTGAAGATTATCCCGCCAAGGCATATCAGCAGGAACACCGGGACTATCCATCGGTTGGGAGTTTCGTTCTCTGCGGATTTCATCTCTGTCCAGAGGGTCTGCATCTGGAGGTTCGCCTCGTCGGAGAGGTTTACAAAGATGGTCGTGTGTTCGTCGAGGTAGTCGTTTCCGGGGTAGGAAACACTGTTGTTCTGCGTTTCCTCGTCCAGCATTTCGTAAGCCGCGCTGTGCGGCGTGGAGTAGCAGATGTAGTCGATGTTGGAGTAGGCGATGTCCGGCTCGCACATGAAATTGATGTACATCTCCGCAGCTTCCTTCTGGCGGGAGCCCTTGGGGATACACATCGCGTCAACGAACAGGTTGGTCCC
>CAKSHG010000219.1 GCA_934456315.1 uncultured Oscillospiraceae bacterium
TTACTGCTGCTGACCCTGTGCGAGTACAACGATGGAACGGAGAACGCCGTCAGTGATGTTGATGACACGCTCGAGCTCCATGGGGAAGTCAGGCTTGGACTCAAAATTGTAGAGTACATAGTAGCCTTCGCCCTCGTAGTTGATCTCGTAAGCGAGCTTTCTCTTGCCCCACTCGTCGATGTTGGTAAGGGTACCGTTTGCCTTGATGAGGTCAGCGAACTTAGCGGTGAGCGCCTTGATCTCGTCCTCAGTCTTCTTCAGGGAGAAAACGATGATAGCCTCATACTTCTCAGATAACTTTGCCATTTATATAGCACCTCCTTATGGATATATATCCCGTGCGGAATTGCACGAGAAAGGGGTAAGACTTTTCAGTCTTAACTACACTATTATATCAGAAAAGTTCCCCCTTGTCAAGTGCTGCGGGGGAACTTTTTCTGTTTTTTGCATGAAATCAGCGATTATTTGTCGGGCGCTATCTTCCAGATATCCTTTGCGTAGTCAGCAATGGTGCGGTCGGAGCTGAATTTTCCTGCGTTTGACATGTTTATCCAGCACTTGCGGAGGAACCCTGCGCGGTCGTCGCGGTAATCGGCGTTCGCGCGGAGCTTTGCCTCAACGTAGCTGTGCAGGTCGCCGAGCAGGTAGTAGTGATCCGGAACATGCCAGCTTGCGCCGTCGAGCAGTGCGTAATAAAGCTCGCGGAATGCGCCGCTGCCGCCGTCGGAGAACGTTCCGTCGATGAGTGTATCCAGGACTCGGGCGATCTGCGGGTCGGAGGCGTATATTTTGCGCGGGTCGTAGTCTGGCATGATCTTCTCAAGCTCCTCTACCCTTGCGCCGAAGATGTAGTTGTTGTCGATCCCGGCTTCCTCGGCTATCTCGACGTTTGCGCCGTCGTAGGTGCCGAGCGTTACGGTGCCGTTGAGCATGAACTTCATGTTGCCTGTGCCGGACGCCTCGGTTCCTGCTGTGGATATCTGCTCGGAGATGTCGGCGGCTGTCACCAGCTTTTCAGCGTAGGAAACGTTGTAGTTCTGTACGAATACGACGTTTATAAGCCCCTTGACCGCCGGGTCGGAGTTCACCAGTGCGGCTATTTCATTGATGTACTTGATTATAGCCTTAGCGCGTGCGTATCCCGGTGCGGATTTCGCGCCGAATATGAACGTTGTCGGGTAGAAGTCCTTTATACTGCCGTCCTTTATGCCGAAGTAGATGTACATGATCGAGAATGCATTCAGCAGCTGGCGCTTGTATTCGTGCAGGCGCTTTATCTGAATGTCGAAAATGCTGTCCGGGTCAACGGCTGCGCGCTCATGCTCCGCGATGTACTCGGCGAGTGCCGCTTTCTTTGCGGACTTTATGCGGCTGAAACGGTCCAGCTGTGCGGGGTCATCGGCGTATTTCTCCAGCGCTTTCAGGCGGGAGAGGTCGGTTATCCAGTCCTCGTCGCCGAGAAGGTCGGTTATCTGCGCGGAAAGCTCCGGGTTGCAGAGAGCTATCCAGCGGCGCGGCGTGATGCCGTTGGTCTTGTTCTGGAAGCGCTCCGGGTAGAGCTCATACCACTCGGGGAGCGCATTGTGCTTGAGTATCTCGGTGTGTATCTGCGCTACGCCGTTGGTGCAGCTGGAGCAGTAGATAGCCATCTTCGCCATGTGTACAACTCCGCCGGATACCATCTTCATCTGGTCTATCTGCCTGCGGGGCATATTGCGGCGGTACATATCCGCGATGAACGCTTCATTTATGCGCAGGATAACAGAATAAACCTGCGGGAGCAGCTCCTCCATGAGGTCGACGCCCCACTTTTCGAGCGCCTCCGGCATGATGGTGTGATTGGTGTAGTTGAAGGTCTTCTGCGCTATCTCGAGGGACTTTTCGAAGCTCACGCCGTATTCGGTCATCAGCAGACGGATAAGCTCCGGGATAGATATCGTCGGGTGCGTATCGTTGAGCTGAATGGAGTTGTACTCGGCGAAATCCTCGATCTTTCTTCCAGCCTTGAGGTGCTTTTTCAGCAGGTCGTGCAGGGAAGCAGCGCAGAAGAAGTACTGCTGCTTCAGCCGCAGGAGCTTGCCGGGACGCGCGTCGTCGTTCGGGTAGAGGGTGCGGGAGATGTTCTCCGCGTCTATCTGGGCGCGGCATGCTTCCATGTAGTCCTGGCGGTTGAATGCGTCAAAGTCGAATTCCTTGACCGGCTCGGCCTGCCACAGGCGGAGCGTACCGGCAAAGTCGTTTTTGTAGCCGAAAATCGGCATATCGTAGGGTACAGCGATAACGTCGCCGGTGGAGAAATGCACCTTTACTGCGTCCTTTTCTACACGCTTGCTCCACGGGTCGCCGAATTTTGTCCAGTCGTCGGCGTCCTCTTTCTGGAAGCCGTCAACGATGGACTGCTTGAACAGTCCGTATTTGTAGCGGATACCGTAGCCAGTCAGCGGGAGCTTCATGGAAGCCGCGCTGTCAAGGAAGCATGCGGCGAGCCGTCCAAGACCGCCGTTGCCGAGGGCGGCGTCCTCTATCTCCTCAAGGTCGCACAGGGAGGCTCCGGCGGAATTCAGCAGCTTCTCTGCTTCGTCGAGCAGCCCCAGGCACATCAGGTTGTTGTATACCGCGCGTCCTACCAGGAACTCCGCGGAGAGGTAGCTTGCGGAACGCTCGCGGGGAGCGGACTTCTCCATCAGCGGAGCGGCCTGCTTCATCACGGAGCGCGCGAGCGCGTCATGGAGCTGCGGAGCGGTGGGCTTTTCGCCTCCTGTGAGCTCGGTCAGGTATTCATCAAAGTCTTTTTTCAGCAGATCCTTGTCTATCATAGATATCTCCTTTTTCAGCCGCTTATGCGGGTATTTCGGATACACCTCAATTATACCATAAACCAAGGAATATTTCAACCTGGAAATTTTGAAATAATTGTTATATGATCGCCCGTACACTATATATAAATAAATGTAAGGAGAGCGGCTCCGCCGTGTGGTCTGAACCTGACCGGCGAGCATCAGACATGGGTTGACGGACGGTATTTTTTCACTTATATTTCACAAAGTGTTGTGAATCTTGTTAAAAAATTATATATTGTGAATTAGAATTGGTCAAGTTGCACATAAAGGGTATTCCATTTTCTACATGGCGAAACCCCGTTTTTGGCGGGAAATCAGCCAAAACGCGCTTGCGAATGCTTGAAAATAACACAAAAATATGGTATAATCTAATATACTATAGTGGAGTATGGGGTGGAGTATGCCCTGTTTCCATGATCATATGCGGCACACCTTAACAGCCGCAGGGGGAATGGAGGTAATCCGGTGAAAAAATTCTCATATCAGGCCACCGACATCAACGGAAAAACGATCCGCGGACAGGAGATGGCAGAGGATTATCAGGATCTTCAGCAAAAGCTGAAGGAACGGAATCTGTATATCACGCGCTACCGCGATCTCGGCGCAAACGACGCGGTCGACGTGAAGTACAAGTTCAAAACCAAGGAAGTATCATTTATCAGCCGTCAGCTGGCGTCTATGACTTCCGCAGGTCTTTCGCTTGTCAGGGCTCTCTACATACTTCAGGAGCAGCAGACAAACAAAAAGGCGAAGAGAGTGCTTCTGGATATCTATGAGGAGGTACAGAAAGGTAAATCCTTCTCCGAGGTCCTGGAGCAGAAGCCGGGCGTGTTCCCTGACCTGTTCGTCAGCATGGTCGCAGCCGGTGAGTCCTCCGGTACGCTCGATCAGATCCT
>CAKSHG010000220.1 GCA_934456315.1 uncultured Oscillospiraceae bacterium
ACGGAATTTTCCTTTGCGCTTACCGTCACGACGTTCTTGTCCGTGATGATGATCGACATTGGCGTCGTGGAATACAGTAGCGTCCGGTCGGGATTGTTGTCAGTTTCGGCAACCGGGTAGTCCACCACTATAAGGGTAACTCCGTCGTCCGATTCGATTCGCGACGGCTCCTCCTCATCGAGGGCGGCACGGACGTAATCCCTGTCGATACCGAGATCGTCCTCAAGGTCGGAGATCTCCGTTTCCGTCGGGTTTATTACCGATATCCAGCACCCTGCCTCGGGCTTCTCTATTTCACAGAGGTGGGTTTCGATGTTTCTGTAATACTTGACCAATTCAGGCACTTCCTTTGCTCCGCGCACAAACGCGTTATTTCAGCACGGAAGCCCGTCCACATGAGCGCCCCGGTGCTGTTTATACTGCTGGTTAGTTACGTTCAGACGCGTTTGACACGCCCCAGGGTCTGCGCTCATGGTTTCACCGCCTTACAAATTCATATCATACTTGTTTTCATTTTATCACATTCCGGCGAAAAATACAAGTGTTTTTGAGTAATTTTATGAAAAAAGACGAATATCTCCGCCGTTTGACAGGAAATATACACTCTATTTTTTATATAAAGTTTGCTTGACAAAAAGAGTTAAAAATGATACAATAATTCTGGACAGTGTTCTACCAGCGAACAGCAGGTATTTAAGGAGGCGGTTTTGCTTGCAGAACTATACACTCAAAGAACTTATAAAGCCAAATATTCTCCAGCAGATACAGGACGCTTTCTCAGATTACACCGGTATGGCGGCTGTAACGACCGACGTGGAGGGAGTTCCCATAACCTCCGGCAGTAATTTCACGCATTTTTGCAGCGAACTTGTCCGTTCTACGGAAATCGGCTGCGCTAACTGCCGGAACTGCGACCGCAACGGCGCCGCAGCAGCTCTCAAAAGCGGTTCCCCTACCGTGTACCGCTGTCATGCGGGGCTTGCGGATTTTGCCGCGCCAATAATGCTCAATGGCGACCTGGTGGGCTGCTTCGTAGGCGGTCAGGTGGTTGTTGAGGAGCCCGATGACTCCCAATGCAGAAAAACAGCGGAGGAATACGGCATCGACGGCGGCGAATACCTCTCCGCTCTGAAAGCCATCAAGAGAATGGACCGCGCAGACGTAGAGCGCTCCGCAAAGCTGCTGTACGATATCTCAAAGGCGCTGTCGTCCATGGCGCTGCTTAGCTGCTCCGCTATCGAAAACAGCAAGAGCATGGAGATCGCGGCGCGCTCGCAGTCTGATTATATAATGAGCCTTACCTCCGATATGACCAGCATTACGCTGGACTATATGGATACTGCAAAGGAAGCTCTCGACTCCGGCGACCCTGCGCAGATGAAAGAGGCTCTGGAGGTCATCACGACCCGCGGCACCGGCGCATCCGAGATGATACGCGATTCCATTGCGTACCTCCAGATGATAGGACGGCGTTTCCGCATGAGCGAGGAAGAATACGACCCCAGAAAAGTATTCCCGGCGATAATCGCAACTCTGGGTCAGAAAAATGACGGAATAAAGCTGACGCTCAACATATCCCAGGAGGTTCCCGAAAGGCTTCTCGGCGACGCTGGCGGGATATGCCACCTTATTGAGAAATTTGCCGCGCTTTTCAAAGATAACGGCGGAAGCGTTGCTTCCGTAAATATATCCTCATTCCACCACGGCTACGCGGAATGCCTTATAGTTTCACTGGGCTGCCGCGACGCGGCATTCACTGACGAAGCCATCGCGAAGATCAAGAAAATAATCACATCAGACGAGGAATACTACGCCGAAACAATGTCAGAGCTGGGACTTTCCATCGTAAGAAACCAGCTCCGCACCATGTCAGGTAAATTTGAGATAAACTGCGGTAACGGCGAGGTCGGGATAGACCTTATAATTCCGCAGCTGAAACTTAAGGGAGGTGTTTCCTGATGATATTTGACTACGAAGCCTATTCCGGGCTGCTCAACAATTTCATTATTGAGGGAGAAAATATCAGGCAATTCCGCGACCCGGCATTCAGGAGGCTGCTTGCGCCCGTGTGTGAGTTCCTCCGCGTGGGCAGGCTCTCCGCCTGCGTTTACGACTCAAGCTGCGTTCCTGAAAAGGCGAACAGCGCTCCGTATGTTTACTACGAAAGCGGCGAGCCGGACGTATCCAGATCCGTGACCTACAACGAAACCGTTTCCCGCGTGGGAAAGGCCACCTACTGCTTTTCCCAGAAGCAGGGCGACCAGGACTGGTCAGATGAGGAGATCCAGCAGATACATTCCCTGGAAAAGCTGCTCCTGGTGTTCAACGACCGCGCCTACTCGTCGAATCTTGCCGACGACCTTTCCATGATGGATAACGAGCTGGACATTTACCCGCTCACCTACTACCTCACGACCGTGAAGAACGTTATCAACCAGGGACGTATCGGAGAATTCGGAAGCGCATACTTCAATCTGCGGCACTTCTCCGCGATAAACGACAAGCTCGGCAGGGACAGAGCAACTTCCGTAATGCGACAGTTCATTCATGGTATCCGCGAAAAGCTGGTTTACGAGGAATGCGTATGCCGGGTCGGCGGAGACAACTTTGTTGTTCTGTTCAGGAAGGACAATCTTGACGATATCAAGAGCTATCTCTCCGGCATGCCGGTAACATTCGGCAGCGGCGATGATACCGTGACTGTGACGACCACCACGGGTTACTACATGATTCCCGACGGCACTGAATCCGCGACCGACGTCATGGACAGGATAAGCACAGCGTACCAACTCGCCAAGAGCGTTTACAAGAAGCATTACCTTTTCTACGACGAGGAAATCTGCAGGTACCAGACCCGTGTAAGGGAAATCGAAACGATGTTCCCGAGCGCCATCTCCAACGAGGAATTCAAGGTTTTCTACCAGCCCAAGACCCAGCTCAACAATTACCAGCTTGCCGGCGCAGAAGCGCTCTGCCGCTGGTTCAGAAACGGGAAGATCGTTTCTCCGGGGGAGTTCATTCCCGTCCTGGAAAGCAGCAAGGCTATCTGCACGCTGGATTTCTACATGCTTGAGCATGTCTGCCGCGATATACGCAGATGGCTCGACGAGGGGCGCGAGGCGGTCAAGGTTTCCGTCAATCTGTCAAGGCTGCACCTCGGCGACCAGGACCTGCTGGAATCTATCCTACAGATAATCGACAGGTATCACGTTCCACATCATTACATCGAAATCGAGCTTACCGAAACCACTACAGACGTCGATTTCAAGGAGCTCAAGAAGATAGTGAAAGGTCTGCGGGAGCAGGACATCAGCACCTCCGTAGATGATTTCGGCGTGGGCTACTCCTCGCTGAACCTTATCCGGGAGCTGCCGTGGAACGTCCTCAAGATAGACAAGAGCTTCCTGCCGACCCATGAGGAAGAAAATCAGGATCCATCAAAGGTGAAAATGCTGCGGCACATCATCACGATGTCGCAGGACCTGGGGCTTGAGTGCATCGTCGAGGGCGTCGAAACCGCCGAGCAGGTCAAGCTGCTGAAGGAATGCAAGTGCTTCCTGGCGCAGGGATTCTACTTCGACAGACCGCTGCCCGTAACGGAATTCGAGCAGAAGCTTGAGAATAACATAGCAGGATAAAATAAGGCGGCTTGATTTTCTTCAAGCCGCCTCAGACCGTCGAAAAAGTCACGAAAGTGACTTTTTCGCCGAACCTCCGCGCCGCGCGCACGGT
>CAKSHG010000221.1 GCA_934456315.1 uncultured Oscillospiraceae bacterium
CAGTCCTTGCACTTTAAAGTGATGTCTGTGTACATAGTCCATACCTCATAAAAAAAATTTTCGCCCTGGTCGGACTCCCACCGACACCTTTGATAAACAACGCTCTGGTAAATTAAGCTACCGGGTCATATCCAACCCGAAGTCACAGCTTCGGGAAAACAAGCTTTAGCTTTGCGCGCGCCCTGGTCACGGCGTTGTCGACCGACTTCACCGGAACGGACAGCTTCTCCGCGATCTCGGAATACGGCATGCCGAGGATAACTCCCTCGATGCAGCTTAATTCCAGCGGGGAAAGCAGCGATTTCATGCTTTTCGTGATCTCGTAGGCGCTCTCGCGGCTGATAACAAGCTCCTCCGGGGTGGGCGAACTGTCGGGGATATCCTCGTCAGAAAGCTCCTCAAGGCGCTCGTTGCGGCGTTTCGCACGGTCAACGGCGTTTTTCATTCGATTGCTGACGCACACCGAAGCGAACCCGCTGAAGCTCCCCTTTTCCGGGGAGAAGTTCCGCAGTGCGGAAAGCAATGCGTCCAGCCCGTCGCTCACCAGTTCCTCGTAATCAGCGCCGGCGCTGTACTTTCCCGCAAGCGCGAGAACCAGCCCGGTATACCGCGAAACCATCTCTGCGACAGCCTCGCCGCTGTCCGTCGAGGAAACGCAGCCCGCAAGCTGCTCGTCAGTCATCTTTGAAAAATCAGCCATAACAAAATCCGAAATTACTTTAAATGTAAAATGCTCTGCTACGGTTAATTATAGCACCTGACATAAGTTTTGTCAAGGAAAATCGGGAAATTTCTCAAAGAAAAGCGTTTTACATGAAAATCAACATCGCCGTTTATGCAAAAACACCACATCGCGCCAGACAGCCGGGAAACCTCACTTTTTCCTGCAATACTCCGCCCTGCCGGACTTGAACAGATTCCCGCCAACGCAGTCGATGGTGACGATCAGCGGAAACTTCTCGAATCTAAGCTTCTTCACGCTTTCGCAGCCGAGGTCCTCGAACGCGACGACCTCGCACTCCGGGATACACTTGCACGCAAGCGCGCCCGCACCGCCTATCGCGCAGAAATACACTGCTCCATTGCGCTTTATGGCATCGCAGACCGCCTCGGAGCGCTCGCCCTTTCCGATCATCGCGGAAAGTCCCATGTCAAGCAGCATAGGGGAATAAACGTCCATTCTGCTGGAGGTCGTGGGACCGCATGAACCTATCGCCATGCCGTCCTTCGCCTGGGTCGGACCTGCGTAGTAGATCGCCGCGCCGTCTATCTCGTAGGGCAGCGGTTCGCCGTTTTCAATGCACGCTTTTATGCGTTTGTGCGCCGCGTCGCGGGAGGTGTACACTGTTCCGCTTAACAGCACCTTGTCGCCGGCTCTTAGCGTCTTTGCCTTTTCTTTGAGTTCGCTTGTGTTGAGTTCAATTTCCATATTTATACTGCCTTTTTATACGATAACTCGGCGGCGGGTATTTCCCCACCGCCGTTATTTAGGGCAATGCCGCATAATTATTTTCGTGCGATTGCGAAGTCAGATTTTTCGTCAGATTGCATAAATTTGACGCAGACAGGCTAACGCCTGTCAAGGAGAATTTGTGCAATATGGCGGAAAATATGCGAGCAAGCGTGCGGAAAAGGCGTTAGCCGTTAATTGTGCGGTGTTGCCCTTAGTTTATCAGATATCAGAATCCACCGAAACCGCCGAAATCAGAGCTCATGTCGTCATCATCAGAGCTGCCGCCGGAGCTTCCGCCGCCGAAATCCCAGATGGAGGAATCATCAGCGGAGGGCGGAGTCGTGGACTGCTCCTCGGGCTGTTCCTCTTCCTGCGGCTCGGGAGTGTCGTAGGTTATCGCGGAGGACGCGCCATTAGCGGATTCCATCGCCTTGAGCTGGTTCTGCAGCTCTGCCCACGGGTCAGCCGCAGCGGAGGCGTCCTCTTCAGGCTCCTCATCGGAACTGTCGAACGATGTGCCGCCGAATGCCGCTTCAGCCTCGCGGAGCGCCTTCATCAGGTCGTCCTCCTCGGAACCGGAGGAGGTTTCGGGCTGCTCGTCCATGTCGATATCGGATACATCGTTGGGCTTGACTGCCGCAGCTTCCTCCGCAGCCTTTACAGCCGCAAGAAGGTCGTCGTCAGCGTCGGTCAGCGAGCTGGACGGCATGGTCTGTGCCAGGAGCTCCTTGTCGAAATCGTTGTTGTACGAAGCCTCTGCGTGGTCGGAAACATCAAGCGGCTTGATCGCGTCGACCTGCTCCGGTTCTTCGGTATGAGCGTCCATGTCGAAGCCGCTCATGTCGTCATGGTGATCGTCCATGTCGAACACGCCGCCGAACAGATCCTTTCCGGAATCAGGGTTGACAAGCGGGATATCCTGCTTGCTTTCCTCTGCCATCTTCTTTTCTGCTGCCGCGATGGCGTCAGCCATATCGCTGCCGCCCCAGTCGCCGAACATTGCGGGAGCGCTGTCGTCCTCAGCTTCCTCCGGTTCTTCAGCAGGCTCCTCTGCGGGAGTTTCCTCCGGCTCGGGGAACTGCTCGGGTTCCTCGGGCTGTTCAAATGCGGCTTCTTCCGGCTCTGCGGGTTCCGCAGCAGGTTCTGCGGAGATCTCGGCTGCGGGCTCCTCGGGTACCTCCGCCGGAGCCGGTGCAGCCACAGCCGGAGCCGGAGCGGAAACCTGGACCGGAGCAGTCTGCGGAGCTGTGAACACAGGCGCAGCAGCAGCGCCAAGGAGTTCAGCAGCGGAGCTGTTCACGTTGTTGAAACCGTCCGTCATAGCCTGGATCTGTTCTTTGAGCACTGCAAGGAACGCCTCAGTCTTTTCGGAAGCTGCGGCGCGCTCCTTCTCGGCAGCCGCGATTATCTCCGCAGCCTGTGCGTTAGCCTTGTCGATAATGGAAGCAGCTTCCTCGTTAGCCTTGTCGATGACCTCGTTGAACGCACGGGTGGCCTCTGCGGAAACGCCCTTGCCGTTCTTGAGCATGTCGGTCATTTTCTTCTTCTCGGCGTCGATGCGGTCCTTGAGATTGCGAATCTCGATGAGCTGGCGCTTTGTGGTGGACCTCTCCTCCTCCAGCTGGGAGTTCATCTCCTCGACCTTTTTGTCGGCCTCCTCCTGGGCTGCCTTTATGCGGCCGTCAGCCTCTTCTGCGAGCTTTTCAGCCGCCTTTGTCTTGGCGTCATTATTGCGCATGTCTGCTTCGAGCGCGCTCATCTTCTTGCGGAGGTCGCTTATGTATGCATTTACTTCATTTTTATCAAATCCTAACGGGACCTGTCTGAATCCATCTCCAGCTGCCATGTGTGGTTCCTCCTGAGTAAAGTGAATTTACAGCGACGAAACATCTGTTATATAACCGTCGCAATCTTAACTATGATTATACCATATTTTTTGAAAATATACAAGGGTTTTAGCAAATTTTATATATTTGAAATAAAATGCGGGTAATATTTGTAACATTATCCAAAGACCCGGAATTGTTTTTGTCAGAATCATAGATTTTGTATGGTGAAAATGCCCAAACGCGTTAAACCGGGTTGTTTTTTTTGATGAAAACGTGTATAATCATATTGTAACCGAATTGTAATAATTGCGGCTGCTCAAATTCAGACTGAAGGAAGGATCGATATTATGCACGACAAGACAATGACTTTCTCCGTCCACGACGACAGGGAAAATGAGATGAAGGAGATCCTGACTACTGTATATGACGCTCTCAAGCAGAA
>CAKSHG010000222.1 GCA_934456315.1 uncultured Oscillospiraceae bacterium
TTTTCTTTGTCCAACCACCGTTAAAAAACAAGGAGTTTTTTTATGCCTAAAAATGAGATCTTCCAGACCAAGAACCTAGTACGCCTGGCGCTTGTCGCTGCGCTGTACGCCGCCCTTACCCTCGCGCTTCCGGGACTTAGCTTCGGCGCGATCCAGTTCAGATTTTCAGAGATACTGGTGCTTCTTTGCTTCTACCGCAAGGATTACAGCGTATCGCTGATACTCGGCTGCTTCATCGCGAACTGCTTCAGCCCGATGGCACTGATGGATATGATCTTCGGCACGCTGGCTACTGCTATAGCAGTGATACCGATGTTCTATATCAGGAATATCTGGGTGGCTTCGCTGCTTCCTGTTGTGAGCAACGGCATCATCATCGCGATAGAGCTGCTGGTCTGCTACGGAAATGAGCCGCCGGTATGGTTCAACATGCTGACTGTAGGCGCCGGAGAGCTTGTGGTAGTCACCGTGATCGGGTGCGTACTGTTCAAGTTCGTGTTCGAGCGCAGCAGCAGACTGATGAACGTCATCGGAGCGAACAAGCCGAACTACTTCAAGAAGAAGCCGGCTGAAATCTGATTTAATAGAGAACCTCTCCTTATCGGGGAGGTTTTTTATTTGCTCATTTCAGCAGGGAGTTCCACCTGCGGTATTCCGGGAAGTGTTCGTTCAGGAAAGCGTAGAACCGCGCGGAATGGTCATGGTGCCAGTAATGGGCGTATTCATGCCATACCACTGAAAGCACAGTCTGCCGCGGGTAGGGAGCCAGCCGGATATTCAGGGAGATGTGCCCCCTGGCGGGAGTGCAGCTGCCCCAGCGGGTTTTCATATCCTTTATCGTGACAACGGTCGGCGGAGGGGTCAGCCCGGAGCTTATCAGGGTTTCGCGCACCTCGGCGTTCAGCGTTCGACAAAGTTCGACAAAATTATCGGCGTTCCAATTCTGGAGGAGTTCCTCCGTCCTCTCGGGAAAGCGCGTAAAGACCCTCATCTCGTCCTGCTCCAGCACGGCGCATTCGCGTGAGCTGGAAATAACGCGCACGGGGTATTCCTTCCCGAGCCAGCGGAAAACATCTGCGCGTATGCCGGAATGCTCGTTGCGCGAGCTTATCCGCTGCTGTGCGCGCCTGATGAAGTCCTGTTCGGAAATGATGAACTGCTCTATGCGCTGTATGCTCACCCGGTGGCTTGCCGAAATGCGCAGGGAGCCGTCCTCCTTAACGCGGAGGTTTATATTTTTGACGGGCTTGCGGGTGAGCTCATAGAGCGCTTCGCTTCCGTCGGGGAATTTCAGGGTAGTCATTCAAGGATATACTTTTTGACAAGGGGGTAAACCGCACGGTACCCGTCCTCG
Organism: uncultured Oscillospiraceae bacterium; assembly: GCA_934456315.1. Classification (GTDB taxonomy): domain Bacteria; phylum Bacillota; class Clostridia; order Oscillospirales; family Ruminococcaceae; genus CAG-115. Next base: position 1,355 of record CAKSHG010000222.1, read on the forward strand.
TTGATGTGCATGCCCTCTATCGTGTATTCGGCGCGGAGATCGCCGTTTTCGTCCTTAAGCGGGGCGTTTATGTCGATGTAGCATGCGTCGAATCGCTCTGCGAGCTTCCTGACTTCTGCGTTGGCGCGGGCGATCTTCTCGTTGCTGCGGATCAGCAGACAGGGCTTCATCTCCGGCGTGGCGGCGCTGTAGTTCACGGGGTAATATGCCATGAGGTATATTTTCACGCCGGGAACGGAGCTTTTCACCTTGTCGAGTATCAGGGCGTAATTGGACATTATGTGCCCGATACTGCGGGAGGAGTCGCTAAGGTCGTTCGTGCCGATGTTTATAAAGAGCTTTTTCGGCGCGAGGTCTATTATGCAAGTGTCAACAGCCGCTATCAGCTCGTCAGTGATGAATCCGCCCACTCCGCGGTTGTAAACAGTCACGGGGAGCTTGTCCTCCTCGGCGAATTTTTCCACCGGGAACATTTCCATAAGTGAAGAACCGGCAAAGAGCACACAGCCTTTTTCTGCCGTGAGGTTCATTTTTTTGTAGCGTTCCAGCTTGTATTCTTTTGTCCAGATAATTTCTTCGCTCATGCAATTATTCCTCAACTGATACAACTGATAATAGAGAACTGTTAATTTATTATAACACCATAACTATGAAAAGTCAATGATAAATGTAGGTATATGGAAATCAAAAATTGAATTTTTTTGGTTTTATGTATTTTGGTTATATAATAATACTGCATAATCAAATTGCTTGAACAAAAAATGGCAATTATTATATAATAATCTAAAAGTGACATGGGGAGATTTTTCGGTTTTGCGGTAAAATCCTGTGGAAGAAATGGTTCTGATCAATATAGCAAAACGTCCGTCCCAATCAGGGACGGACGAGAAAAATCGGATTGTTCAAGCCCCGCTTGTCCGCGGGGCTTGAACATGGTGCGGGTGACAGGACTTGAACCTGCACGGTGAAGCCACCAGAACCTAAATCTGGCGCGTCTGCCAATTCCGCCACACCCGCATGAATACGACCGCAAAAGCGGCAACATACTGATTATAGCAGATTTCTGCGGTGATGTCAAGCGTTCATCTGCAAAAATTGCGGGTATCATATAAGGTCACCTCTAAAAACCTTGTTTGAGAGAAAATGTGTATAGCACACCGACTGCTTCTTCAAACCTCCTCGTAAGGCATACAGCCTTACTTCGTCGGCTTTCATCGCATTCGGTGCACTCTACCCATTTTCCCTTTTCAAACCGGTTTTTAGAGGTTCCCATAAATTGTACTGGACAAAATAACAAAGCTGTGATATAATATATACTGTATATTTATCTCCATGCGCCGTAATTGGCGCGGAAGCAATCTTACAAACGAAAGGAAACACAACAATGAAAGTAACAAAGGACACTATAATCGGCGATATCCTCGACATCAACGCAGAGGCTGCGGCTCCCATCTTCTTCGGAATGGGCATGCACTGCCTGGGCTGTCCCGCTTCCCGCGGCGAGTCTGTTGAGCAGGCTTGCATGGTACACGGCGTGGACGCTGACGAGATCGTTGAGCAGCTCAACGCAGCGCTCGGCGAATAATGGTGAAACTTACCAGCAGGCTGAAGGCAGCCGCAGATCTCTGCCGCAGAGGGGTCACCGTCTGCGACGTTGGGACTGATCACGCGCTGCTCGCCTGCTACCTTGCGCAGACCGGCGCGGGGTTCGTCATAGCCTCCGATGTGAAGGAGGGTCCGCTGGACGCCGCGCGCCGGACTATCGCAGAGCAGGGCGTGACGAACGTCACGGCGGTGCTCTCCGATGGGCTGGATAGGATAGACTATGCCGACGACGTAGTGATATGCGGTATGGGCGGCGAACTCATCATGCGGATAATTTCCGGGTGCAGGTTCCTGTCGGAGAATACGCATTTCATTCTTCAGCCTATGACTAAGGCGGATACGCTCCGCCGGGAGCTGTGCCGCAGCGGATTCGAGATAGCCGAGGAGCGCGCAGTAAGAGAGGGCGAGCGGTTCTATGCCGTCATGCTGGTGAAATACACCGGCGTAAGGCAGGAGCCGGACGAACTGTTCTGCCTGTGCGGCAGGATAGCCGACCCGGACATGCTGCGACATATCGCGGGGAAACTGCTGAAAAACGCCGCAGGTATGGAAACTTCCGGTTCCAACGCTAGGCAGGCGCGTCACCTGCACGAGCTTGCGGAGCAGATACTGGCAAAGGCGCAGGGGAACTGTCCTGATGGAGGAACAAAATGTCTGTAACAGTAGGTCAGGTGCTGGATTTCCTTAACACCATCGCACCGATGAACACGGCGGAAAGCTATGACAACGTTGGCCTGATGACCGGCACCCCGGTGGAGA
>CAKSHG010000223.1 GCA_934456315.1 uncultured Oscillospiraceae bacterium
GTGGTGCGGACTGCACACATCTTGCCGCACATCGAGCAGGAGTGACGGTCAGCCGGGGGCACGCTCTCGAAGTAAGCGCGCGCCTTTTCGGGGTCTGCGGCTACCTTGAACATTTCTTCCCAGTCGAGCTTGTGACGTGCGGCAGCCATCTCGTTGTCCTTGTCGCGGGCGTGGGGTATACCCTTTGCGATATCCGCAGCATGCGCCGCGATCTTGCTGGCAATTATGCCCTCCTTGACATCATTGAGGTCAGGCAGGCGGAGGTGCTCCGCAGGAGTTACATAGCACAGGAAGTCTGCGCCGCTCGCCGCCGCGATAGCGCCGCCGATGGCTGAAGTGATATGGTCGTAGCCCGGGAAGATATCAGTTACCAGCGGACCGAGAACATAGAATGGAGCGTTGTGGCAGATACGCTTTTCGAGCTTCATATTGGCTTCTATCTCATTCATCGCCATGTGACCAGGACCCTCTACCATTACCTGAACGTCCTTTGCCCATGCGCGTTCGGTAAGCGCTCCAAGCTCAATAAGCTCGGATATCTGACCCGCGTCTGTAGCGTCGTCGATGCAGCCGGGACGCAGCGCATCGCCGAGCGAAATGGTAACGTCATACTCGCGCAGAATGTCGAGGACCTCGTCGTAATGCTCGTAGAACGGGTTCTCGTTGCCAGTCATCATCATCCAGGCGAACAGCAGGGAGCCTCCGCGGGAAACGATGTTCATCTTGCGGGGATCACGGCGGAACGCCTCGATGGCACGGCGGTTTATCCCGGCATGGATAGTCATGAAGTCAACGCCCTCCTCAGCGTGAGCGCGTACTACCTTGAGGAAGTCCTCTGCGGATATCTCAAGCAGATCCTTGTCGAGGTATCCGATGGCATCGTACATCGGAACGGTACCGATCATTGCGGGGCTGCGCTCTATGAGCTGCTTGCGGAAAGTGTTGGTCTTTCCGTAGTTGGACAGATCCATTATCGCTTCTGCGCCGAACTTTATCGCCATGTCGACCTTTTCCATCTCCATGGTGTAGTCCTTGCAGTCGCCGGAGATTCCGAGGTTGACGTTTATCTTGGTCTTGAGCCCGGAGCCTACGCCCTCGGCGGACAGCGACTTATGGTTCACATTAGCCGGGATAGCCACCCAACCCTTTGCGACCAGCTCACGGAGCTTTTCCGGCTCCATGTATTCCTTTGCCGCAACGGTCTGCATTTCAGGGGTGATGATGCCCTTCTTTGCGGCTTCCATCTGTGTTTTGTATTCTCTCATGTTATGTCCTTTCCGGAAACAGACGGTAGAAATGATCCGTCGGACCGTGTCCGCTTCCGATGTCTAATCCGTGTTCTATAGCGCCGGTGAGGTAATCCTTGGCAAGGCTCACTGCCTCAGGCAGCGGCTTCCCCTGCGCCTGGAATGCAGCTATCGCCGAGGACAGCGTGCAGCCGGTGCCGTGGGTGGAGCTTCTGTTGACGCGCTCGTGCGTGAAAATGCTGAATTCCTTTCCGTCAAAAAGCACGTCGGTCGGGTCGCCGTCAAGGTGCCCCCCCTTTATGAGCACTGCTCCCGCGCCGTGCGCAAACAGGCTTAGCGCCGCCGCTTTCATGTCGGTGATATTCTCGATACGGCAGGAAAGCAGCGTTTCCGCCTCGGGAATATTCGGGGTCAGCAGGCTGCACAGCGGGATTATCCCGTTGATGAACGCCCCCAGTGCGGAGCTGTTCATCAGCTCGCCGCCGGCTGTCGCAGCTATGACCGGGTCGCAGACGACGATCTCCGGCTTGTACTTGAACAGTGCAGCCGCGACCGCCCTCATCGCGCTGGTATCCGGCAACACGCCTATCTTGACGGCGTCAACGCGGATATCGGAAAAGACCGCCTCCAGCTGGTCAGAAATGACCTCCGGAGAAACAGTCATGCTCGAACGCACTTCGTGCGTATTCTCGGCAAAAACGGAAGTGATAACGCTCATTCCGTAGCAGCCCAGTGCGGAAAACGTCTTGATATCCGCCTGGATACCTGCTCCGCCGGAGCAGTCAGACCCGGCAATGGTAAGGCAGTTTTTCATCGAGGTACCTCCTAATGAAAAAGGACCTCCGCATAGCAGAAGTCCCGTAAAAGCTGATTCATCACGGCTTCCCTACGATGGTATTAACCAACAGGTTCAAAGGGTCGGGCGTCTGCCCTCTCAACTCAAAGGAGTCCCCCCAGCGTTTTAATTATATCACTTATAGATTCGTTTGTCAAGGGTCGGATACTGTATCAGTACTCCTTCCCGGCTTTCAGGAGTTCCCGGAGATAGGCGAACACTGCGTCCTCGCCCTGATCCTGGAGCATGCGCAGCAGCTTTTCCAGCATGTCGGAGGTTTCCGGGTGTATCGAGCGTGTAGGCTTGCGGGACATGAAGTAATCCAGCGGATCGGAATCCCTGTATTTTTCGCCGCGGTATATCTTGCTTGCCGCGACCCTGTCGCAGAACATCTCCACCAGAAACCTAAGCGGCATTTTAACGGGCTTGTAGACCTTTTCCACCGGGTCGACGTCTATCCAGTATTCAAAGTGGTGGCGGTTGCGGCCCTTGTGGTGCATCCACGCGAGGGAATAGCCGTTCAGTTCGCGCTCCGCTTCATTTGGGCTGCGTGTACCCTGATAGTACTTCACGCCGGGTATGAACTCCGTCGGGGAATATTTCGACAGGTCGTGACGAAGCCCCTGCCAGAGTATCCCGGCTTTCGCGCAGTGAGCAATTACCTTATGGCGGTGGCGGGTTATGGTTCCAAGGTGTCCGAAAAAGCCTTTCAGCGACATTTTTTGCTCCTTTTGCCGCTGTTTCGCGCGGCTTATATTTCAGTGCGGCGGAAGCTGCTGTTGAATACCGGGCGCAGCCTCTTGTAAAGCGGCAGCGATATCAGCACCGCGACAAGTCCCTTGACAAAGGTGAACGGCAGGTTGAATACCACCAGGCACTTCAGCAGGGAATCCGCGCCGGACCAGATTGCCTGGTACATTCCGATGATTGCCTCCATCGGCATTACCGCGGTATAAAGCGGATAGACGATGAAGTAGTTAGTTACAACGCCCACGAGCGCCATGGAAACCGCACCGGCAAGGCATGCCAGTACAACATGCTTTGTGGTGTGGGTGGTCTTGTTGGCGATAAGTCCTGCGGGAATGACCAGCAGGCAGCCCAGGATAAAGTTTGACACCTCGCCGACGCCGCCCGTCATGGAGCCTGCAAGCAGGAACCCGCCCAGATTCTTTATAAGGCAGACCGCCGCGCCGGAAACCGGCCCCATCGTGAGAGAAGCAAGCAGCGCGGGGACATCAGAGAAGTCGAAACTGATAAATCCCGGCATTATCGGTATCTTGAACGCCAGGAACTTCATCAGCACTACTGCCATTGCGCTAAGAAGCGCAGTGAATACCAGCTTGCGGACGTCGAAGGTCTGTCTTGTTTTGGTCGATGTGTTGTTCATGTTTTCCTCCATTGTTCTGGGGAAACAGAAAGCCCCTGCACGCACAAAATGCTGTACAGGGGCACAAATATGCACGCAGAAGCGATAACACATTTGTTTTCTGATTCTTTCATCCGGACTATACCGTCGGTACCGGAATCTCACCGGTTCAACCTTTATGGCTCGCGGACTTTCACCGCCGGTGGAGAATTTCACTCCGCCCCGAAACAGATATAAAATGTATTCGGCGAAACCTCGCCGTAATTA
>CAKSHG010000224.1 GCA_934456315.1 uncultured Oscillospiraceae bacterium
TTTTGAAATGTAAAGTGGGACAGGCGTGGTACTGGTACTTTTCTTGTTTACAAAACGCGCGATTTGTGATATAATCTATCTATATTTCACTTCAGGAGGAAACTATGGACCCAAGAAAACATTTCAGCGCACTTAATATTATCCACAAAATCATCAGGGAACGCGTACAGCCCGGCGATATCTGCATCGACGCCACCGCAGGCAGAGGCAACGACACGCTGTTCCTGGCGGAACTTGTCGGCGAGGACGGTCACGTCACCGCTTTTGATATCCAGCAGGATGCAGTTGACAGCACAAGGCAGCTCCTCGAGGAGCACGGCATGTCCGGACGCGCGGACGTGCTCCTAAAGAGCCACAGCGAGATGGACGAGGTATGCGGCGAGGGCACCGTGTCCTGCATAACGTTCAACTTCGGCTGGCTCCCCAAGGGCGACCACAACATATTCACGAACAAATCCACCAGTATTCCCGCAATTGAAAAGGGGCTGAAGCTCCTTAAAAGCGGCGGCATGATGACCCTGATAATCTACTACGGCAGGGAAACCGGATTCGAGGAGCGCGACGCGCTGCTTGAGTACCTCGCCACCATCGACAGCAGCAGGTTCACCGTTATCGAAATGCCCTTCGTGAACCGTCCCAACTGTCCTCCGATACCTATTATTATATTAAAGGATATGTAATTGACATTACCGACAATTTGTGCTATAATTTAAGTGTCACTCTGACCTATGGATTGGTTTATTGAAAAGGAGATACTATGTTTTGTATGAACTGCGGCGCCAAGCTTTCCGACACCGCTAAATTCTGCGGCTGCTGCGGCGCTAAGGTCGAGCCGCTCGACATTCCTGTTTCCGCTGCTCCCGCGCAGGCTACGCAGCCTGAAAAGCCCGTGCAGCTCGCGAAATCCGATTCCCCGGCGCAGTCCCCGGCAGCTGCGACTACTGCGGCAACTCCGGTAACCAACGGCGCGCCCTCGTTTATTCCGAACGATGTGAATTCCCGCGCAGGAAGTTTCGGCTCTGATTTCGCAGACCGCAGCGCCGCGATAGTTTCACAGACTTCGGACCCAATGCAGTCCGCGCAGCCTATTTCCTCTCCGCAGTCTGCGGACGGAATTCAGCCGGTTAGGTATTCCGCTGAAATCCCGCCTGCTGCTCCGGCAGCGGATCTTTCGCAGCCCGCGAAGAAAAAGAGCAGGCTCATTCCGGGGCTGTGTATTGCAGCTGGTGCGGTCGTAGTTCTCGGCGGAGCCGGTGCAGTGTTCTATAACTGCAACAAGCCGCTGGTTTCAAAGCTCATCATGGGCGACGCGGGATATGCTCACTCCGTGACGATGAATGCGTTTTCCGCAGCAACCGAAAACAGCGAGATGATAACTACCCTTGCACAGCAGTCGATGAGCGCGGGACTTATCGCCGCGCAGTCCACGCCCGACATTGGCATTATCTCGAGCAGCAGCGGTGACGGCGCGATCGACCCGGATATTAGCTATCCCATGGAAGAACAGCTCGGAAAGGCGCTCGAGTTAGCAGCATGGCAGATAAACCACGCCACCGGGACCCGCGGAGTTTCCGCTGACCTCGCAGTGAAGATCGAGCCTTCCCCTGACTTACTTTCCGCAATGAAGGACAGTGGATACTCCGACGAAGAATTTGCCCAGGTCGAAAAGATCCTGAACAACTTCGACTTCGGCATAAAGATATCCGAAAAGGACAGCGGCGACGCGCTCGAGTACTCCGCGGATATCAGCGCATGCGGCGGTTCCATCGGCAATGCGCAGCTCCGCTATGAGGAGGACGGCACAGCTACGCTCGTATTCCCGGGAATGTCCTCGACCGGATTCACGGCGCAGCTCCCAGCGCACAGTATGACAGAGAGCGCTCCCACAGTTCAGTTCGACTTCCAAAAGTTTGAAAACGCCATCAGCGACGGTCTGAAAGACGCGTTCAAGGATTTCGAGATAAAGTGCGAAAACGGCACGACCGGGCTGGGCACGCTGAAATTCACCGGAATGACCGTACAGATAAACCTCGACAAGGACGACCTCTGCAAAATCGCGATGGTGGTCATCGACGCCGCCCGCAGTGACGAGGACCTTATCAGCTACCTGTCCTCATTCGATGAATCCCTGACTGCGGAAAAGCTCACGGAGGGCTTCGCCTCCATCGCGGACGAGATCGAAAACTGGCGCTTAGGCGACGACAGCGCGGCTGCGCAGATAGTCTACTACATAAACGGCGACAACACCCTTGCCGGCGCTGACTTCACCGTGTTCGGGTATGAAGAAAACAACGCCAAGCTGCGCTTCCTCTCCGAGGGTAACAACTTCGAGATGCTCGCCGCAGAGAACGGCGATGTTATGTTCCAGGCTCACGCTGTCAGCGACAGCGCGACCTCCGGCTCGGTCACCGTATCGTACGTAAACGAAAGCTACGACGGTCAGAAGGACGACGTAGTATTTACCGTCAACTATTCTGACCTCGGAACCGCAAACGTGTTCGGAATGCCCGTTCCGACCGGAAATTTCAAGATGGATTTCTCCGCAGAAGATACCCGCAGATTCATCGAAGATGAAATGAACATGGATATTCCCGAGGAGATCATAAGCACGGTCGGCGGTTCAAGCGTGGTTCTGAACGTCGCGCCAAAGGGCAGCGGTATCGAATACAGCTTAACTGCAAGCGCCGACGGACTTGGCAGCTTTACATACTCGGCAGGGATCGACGAGGTTTCCGGCGACGTCGCACCCAAGCCCGGCAATGAGTACAAGCTCGTCAATTACGACGACATCAGTGAAGATGATGTAACTGCGTTTACCAACGATATTTTATCCTATTATGCCGAGCTGTCCGAAACTAATACGCTGGTAAATGTGGTTTATTCGACCCTGACAACGGCAAATGATATTCTGGGCGATGATAACAGTGACTACAACTATGGACCCATCAGCGATGATGACTACGATTTCGGCGATTATGACGACTACGACGATTACGACGATTATTACTGGGACGAAGAATGGGAAAACCCGACTCCGACAGTCATAACTGACGCGGACATCACAGCGGCGAATACACTGGCGCAGCGCATGAAAAACAACTGCACCGTCTATCTTGCGAAGATGGACGCCCAGGGAACAGCCCCGAATGCTGACGCACTGGATATTTATGTGTTCGCATGGAGCAAAGACGCCTGGCAGACGTATGTCAACACCATTGACGACAGCGACCTCACCGGATATCAGGAGGATTTCCCGCTCTGGACCGACGGTAAGGACCACTGGGGAATAATCAGGGAAATCGACAGCGAATACGTCTATGACCCTGACGATGACAACTTCACAGACTACGTTTCCACTCTGATGCCAGACGTGGAAAGCGGCTATTTTGACATACTGATTCAGAACGGAAAAGTTATCGGCGTATCCTTCATAAGCGATTTTTATGCAATTACCTCACTCCCTGCAATGGAAAATTTCCAGCGCGGAAGCTGGGATTTCTACAATTCTGACAGAGCGGGTGTTGCCAACGGCATCGTTATCGGAACCGCTCCGGTGCTTGAACTCGAATCCAGCGCTGAATGACCCAACTGCGGAGCAGCAAAGCTGCTCCGCAGTTTTCAACATTCAATAGTTAAAAACGCCCCTGCTTTACCAACAGGGGCGTTCGTTTATTGATCAGACGATGATCAGATCATGCTGTCTTCCCAGCACT
>CAKSHG010000225.1 GCA_934456315.1 uncultured Oscillospiraceae bacterium
GAAATAACCGAGAACGGCATAAAATACACCGTGGACTACATCAACGGTCAGAAAACCGGATTCTTCCTCGACCAGAAGTACAACCGCCAGGCAATCCGCCGCATAGCGGAGGGGCGCACCGTCCTCGACTGCTTCACGCACACCGGCTCGTTCGCGCTGAACGCCGCAGCCGCCGGAGCAAAGTCGGTGACCGCCGTGGACATCTCCGCGGACGCCGTCGAAATGACCCGCCGCAACGCCGCGCAGAACGGCTTCACCAACGTTGAGTTCAGGCAGGCGGACGTGTTCGACCTGCTGACGGAACTATACCGCGCGGGAGGTCACCCCTACGATTTCATCATACTCGACCCGCCTGCGTTCACGAAAAGCTCCAGCACCGTGAAGGCTGCGGAGCGCGGCTACAAGGAGATAAACCTCAAGGCGATGCGCCTGCTGCCGCGGGGAGGGTACCTCGCGACCTGCTCCTGCTCGCACTTCATGACGGAAACGCTGTTCCGCCGCATGCTGCACGACGCAGCGGAGGACGCCGGAGTTTCCCTGCGGCAGATAGAAGCGCGCAGGCAGTCCCCGGATCATCCGATTCTCTGGAACGTTCCGGAAACGGATTACCTCAAGTTCTATATTTTCCAGGTTGTGTAAGGAGAGCGGAATGAAGCTTACTGAAAAGGACCTGCTGCCCGGCACGGTCGTGCAGCATTTCAAGCGCGGAATGCTCCCGGAGAGCGAGCGCGCAGACAGCACGATGTACCTCTATGAGATACTCGGCGTAGCGCACCACACGGAAACCGGCGAGCGCCTGGTGGTTTACCGCGCGCTTTACGGCGAGGGGAAGATATGCGCCCGCCCGCTGGAGATGTTCCTTTCCCCGACCGACCGGGAGAAATACCCCTCCGCAGCCCAGGAATACCGTTTCGAGCGAATAAGGTAACGCATTTTCCCAGAAAGAAGTCAGCAATGAGTCAAGCAAAATATGTAGACATGTGCAGCGGCCCCGTGCTGCGCAAGATGATAGTTTTCACACTTCCGATAATGTTTTCGGGGCTTTTTCAGCTGCTGTTCAACGCAACTGATATAATCGTCGTAGGGCGGTTCGCCGGGGACAACGCGCTCGCCGCGGTCGGCTCCAACACGGCGCTGATAAACCTCATGACGAACCTGTTCATCGGCATTTCCATCGGCGCGAACGTCGTCGCGGCAAGGTACTGCGGCGCAAAGAACTACACCGAGCTGAACAAGACCGTCCACACCTCGATGCTGCTTAGCGTTATCAGCGGATTCCTGCTAATGCTGGCGGGGCTGCTGTTCGCGGAGCAGATACTCGGGCTGATGTCCACACCGGAGAGCATTCTCGGAATGGCGTCGGATTACCTCCGGCTGTACTTCTGCGGAATGCCGTTCATGATGATATACAACTTCGGAAACGCGCTGCTTCGCGCCGCCGGAGATACCCGCCGCCCGCTGATATACCTCATCTGCGGCGGCGTTGTGAACGTCCTGCTGGACCTCCTGTTCGTCATCGCGCTGGATATGAGCGCGGCGGGAGTCGGATTAGCTACTGCGCTTTCCCAGGGAGTTTCGGCGGCGCTGATGGTGCGCTGCCTCATGCGGGAAAAGGACGAGAACGGTCTGAAGCTCCGGCTGAAGAACCTCCGCATTTACAAGGATAAGCTGCTGCTTATCCTCAAGATAGGGCTTCCGGCGGGGTTCCAGGGAACGGTTTTCTCGCTTTCGAACGTAGTTATCCAGAGCTCGATAAACCTGTTCGGCGAGGCAGTCATTGCCGGAAATTCAGCCGCCGCGAGCATAGAGGGATTCGTCTACATGGCGATGAACTCCTGCTACCAGTCAACGCTGTCGTTCACCTCGGCAAACCTCGGCGCGGGGAAATTCGAGCGTATCAGCCGGATACTCCGCTGCGGGCTGCTGTGCGTGGTCGCAGTGTGGGCTATCCTCGGAATGGGCGTTGCAATGACGCTAAGCCGTCCGCTGCTTAGCATCTACACCTCCGGCGGCGAGGCGATAGAAGCGGGCGTAGTCCGCATGACCTATGTCTGCGGGACCTACTTCCTGTGCGGTATAATGGACGTCATGGTGGGTTCCCTGCGTGGAATGGGCTACTCCGTTACGCCGATGATAGTTTCGCTGCTGGGCGCGTGCGGACTCCGGCTCGTATGGCTGGGGACGGTGTTCCAGTTGGAACAGTTCCACACACCGGATACGGTGTACCTGTCCTACCCGGTTTCCTGGGTGATAACCGTCGCGGCGCACGTCATCTGCTGGTTCATCTGCCGCAGCAAGCTGAAAAAGCGCCTTGCAAAAACCAAAATCGAGGTTATTCCAGAAGCAAAATAATCTGGATATACAGAAAAAAAATCATTCCCTGGCTGCCGGGAAAGGTGCAGATTCTGGGAAACGTCATTCCGGTCAGGCTTTTGCCTGCCTGAATGCCATATTGCGGCAGGACGCCGCAAGCGAAAGCCCCAAGCGCGGCATGGACGCCGCTTCGCTAAACTTTCGCCCAGCGAAGCCTAGCGAAGCCCCGCGAAGCCTAGCGAAGCCCCGCGAAGCCTAGCGAAGCCCAGCGAAGCCTAGCGAAGTCCAGCGAAGCCCAGCGAAGCCCAGCGAAGCCCAGCGAAGCCTCGCGAAGCAGAAGCGCCTTTATCGACAGCCAGAAATCCCCGGAGCGAACTCCGGGGATTTCTTTGTGCTGTGTAATTATCAGTCGATATCCGCTGCGATGTCGATGTTCTCGCCGGTAAGTCCGACGTAGGCGCCGTCGCCGGCTTCGCTTGCGTCCTTGTGCGCGAGGAGCCACTTGTTGCAGGCTCTAAGCCACTTGTCCTCCTCGTTCTTCGCGGTGATTGCGGGCATTGCGCCGTTTGTCCCCTTGGGGAGGGCGATAACGACCTTGAAGCCGTCAGCCTTCTTTGCGCTGCACGGAGCATAGTGGAGCGTGGTTTCGTAAACCTCGACCACCTGACCAGCGCTTGCCCTGAACGCCTTTACCTTCGAGGTGTCGAGCTTGCCGTCGACTATGTCGTCAGCCTTTGCCACCAGCAGGATAAAGTCGTACAGACCGATGTTCAGCTCGCTGTCGCGGTGGTACTCAAGGCAGTTGAGCTTTGTGTTGTGACCGTTGCACCAGCCAAGCTGTATCGGCATGCCGCCGTATGCGTTGTTCTGGAGCTGACCGAAGATATCGGTGCATTCCAGCGAAGCCTCGCTCATAACGTACTCGACCCCATCAGGGAGCGGAGTAGTGTCAGCAAGCGCTTTCAGCAGCCCGGTGGTGTCATAGCCGCCGAGCACCTTTCCATACGGTGCAAATTCCTTGTCGAGAACAGAATAGATCTTCATTTAAAAGACTTCCTTTCATGTGTGGTATACTGTATAAATGATACCACATATCCCCGGGTTTGTCAATCGGTTTTATTATATTTTCAGCAGCGCCGAGGCGATGGCGTCGGGGTTTATGGGTTTCGAGATGAAGCCGGTCATTCCGGTGTCCCTGCACCGCTGCTTGTCGGCTTCGAACGTGTTCGCAGTCATCGCGATTATGGGATATCGCGATCCGCGTAATTGCTGGAGCGTATTCTTTCGGCTGCCTCAACGCCGTCTATCACCGGCATCTGCATGTCCATGAATACCGCGTAGTACGTCCCCGGCTCGGAGCTTTCAAGCTTCTCCACCGCGAGC
>CAKSHG010000226.1 GCA_934456315.1 uncultured Oscillospiraceae bacterium
CTTGAACAGAGGTTACTACTATGCCTGCAACGGCATGATAATGAACCAGCGCAAGCTGGACTGCATAGGCAACAATCTCACGAATATGTCCACGCCGGGCTACAAGCGCGACACGATAATCACCAACCGTTTCCAGGAGCAGATGATCCTGGTCAAGCACCGCGAGGAGCTTTCCGGAACATTCGCGCAGACCTACGTTGACACTTCCTACACCGACCTGGGACAGGGTACTTTCGAGTACACCGGCACTCCGTTCGATGTTGCGATAAACGGCGACGTGTACTTCAACATCGCAGGCTACAACGGCGAGAACATGCTTACCCGCAATGGTCAGTGGGAGCTTGACGCGGAGGGCTATCTGTGCCTTTCCAACTCCGGCAGGATACTGGGCGAGAACGGCGAGATCTACCTTGGGAACAAGGATTTCGTTATCGACAATGACGGCGCGATCTACCAGGACGGTCAGCTTGTGGACAGGCTGCGCCTTTCCTACATCGACCCGGAGGGCAACGTCGACAAGTTCGGCGCGAACATGTTCACCTCCGTGCAGGCTGGGGAGGTCCCGGAGGGAACACGCTACGAGATAATCCAGGGCGCATACGAGCGCTCCAACATAGACGTCAACTATGAAATGACCATGATGATGAACGCCAACCGTATCTACGAGGCTTCCAGCACGCTTGCAAAGCTGTACGACTCGATGAACCAGAAGGCAACGTCACTCTGCAAACTTTAAGGAGTAAGTCATGAATATAGCATTCCATACCGGCAAGACCGCCATGATCGCTCAGGCGCAGGCTCTGAACGTTTACGGCAACAACATCGCCAACATCAACACCTACGGCTACCAGACCGTGCGCCCGTCCTTTGCGGACTGCCTGTATTCCACGCAGCGCGCCACCGAGGAGGACTGGCAGACAGGTCACGGCGCCTACATACAGCGTACCGGCGTGATGTTCGACGAAAGCTCGTTCTACTACACTGAACGTCCGCTGGATTTCGCGCTTCCCAACGAGGGATTCTTCGCAGTCGAGGATCGCTACGGCGATATCAACTACACCCGCGACGGCGCTTTCTCGATGACCCAGGCGGAAACAGGGGAGTGGTATCTCGTTTCCGGCAGCGGCGAGTATGTGCTCGACTACGACAACAACCGCATAGTCGTACCGTTCAACGAGGACGGGACTGCGCCGGATTACGATGCGCTCCGCGATATGGTGGGCGTATTCAAGTTCGACAACGTTTACGGCATCGACGCGGCGGCGGACAACCGCTACGCGGCTACCGACAGGAGCGGTCCTGCTACGGCGGAGCGTACATTCGACAAGCTCCAGGGTGCGCTGGTGACTTCCAACGTAAGCCTTGCGGATCAGATGGTGAAGCTTATCGAAACCCAGCGCGCTTATCAGATAAGCTCCCGCGTGGTGACCACTTCGGACGAGTTCACCAGATTAGCGAATAATCTAAGATAATAGCCTGCGGGATACGGCGCGAGCTGTTCCCGCGTATTTTATTAAAAGGATCGAATAAAATGCTCAAGAATTATGACGAACTTTCACCGGTCGCTATCGACTGCCTCCGCGAGATAGGAAATATCGGCTCCGGCAGCGCAGCGTCATCGCTTTCGGAAATGCTCGGAAAGACCATCGAGATGAAGGTCCCGAACGTATGCGTGCTGGAGTATCAGCAGATAATCGACGCCATGGGCGGTCCCGAAAAGGTCATCACCGGCATTCTGGTGCGGCTCGAGGGCGACGTCAAGGGAATGATGATGTTCCTGCTGGAGGACAGCTTTGCGCAGGTAGTGCTGTCCACATTCATGAATGCGGAGAATGTCCAGGTGACAAAGCTCGGCGATATGGAGCTTTCAGTCATCACAGAGATGGGCAACATCATGGCGGGAAGCTACCTCCGTGCGCTGAGCACGCTGACGGGGCTCACCATCGACATGAGCATACCCTCAATGACAGTGGATATGCTGGGCGCTATCATGAGCGTCCCGATAACCGAATTCGCACAGGTCGGCGATAAGGTGCTGTTCATCGACGACGGATTCAAGATAGACGGAGTCGCTATAAAGTCTAATATTATCCTTATCCCGGAGATGGAATCTCTCGAAACTCTCATGAAGAAACTTGGTGTTATGTGATGGCAAATCTGACGATAGGTATTTCCGACCTGAAGGTATGCAGACCACCGGACGTACTGGTCACATACGCGCTCGGTTCCTGCGTCGGGATATGTCTGCTTGACAGCGTTGCCGGAGTCGGCGGGCTGTCGCATATCATGCTTCCTGACAGCACGCAGGCGACCAACGGCGCCGCGACTCCCATGCGGTTTGCAGATACGGCTATACCGATGCTGATAAGGGAAATGGTGAAGCTCGGCGCGAGCAGGAACCGCATAAAGGCGAAGATCGCCGGCGGAGCCGTAATGTTCGCAACGGCGAGCGAGCGATTCAACATCGGCGAGCGTAATATCCAGGCGGTAAAGGCAGCGCTCCGCAAGGAGGGCATACCGATAATCGCCGAGGACACCGGGCTGAACTACGGCCGCACGGTGTTCTTCTATCCGGAAACGGGCATAATGGAGATACGCGCAGCCTCCATGGGAAACAAACAGCTATAACAGACCGCCTTTACGGCGGTTTTTGTTTTGCTGTGGGTTAGTATTGGCTACGGCTATTTAGTGAATTTTCATATGATGATTATGTGAAAACTGCATAAAAAAACCGAAACAAAACCTTTACCTATTTACAAATTGAAGAGTTTGTGCTACAATAAAATCAAGCTGAAAGAGTGCACCCTCCGTCACGAGCGGAAAGGCGCATTAGTTGCAGACGGGTCATTCGCCCGTCTGTAGATTTAAAGGAGGAAAATCCAATGGCAAGAGAAAAGCAAACAATGGATGGCAACAACGCTGCGGCTCACGTGTCCTATGCGTTCACTGATTTAGCTGCTATCTACCCCATCACCCCTTCGTCCGTAATGGCAGAGGTTACTGACTCCTGGTCCACCGCCGGCGTCAAGAACATCTTCGGCGAGCAGGTCAAGGTAGTTGAGATGCAGTCCGAGGCTGGCGCTGCCGGCGCAGTTCACGGCTCCCTTTCCGCAGGTGCGCTGACCACCACCTACACAGCATCGCAGGGTCTGCTGCTGATGATCCCTAACATGTACAAGATCGCAGGCGAGCTGCTTCCGTCGGTTATCCACGTTTCTGCGCGTGCTGTAGCTTCTCATGCGCTCTCCATCTTCGGCGACCACAGCGATATCTACGCATGTCGTCAGACCGGTTATGCAATGCTCTGCTCCACTAACCCCCAGGAGGTTATGGATCTCGGTGCAGTTGCTCATCTGTCCGCTATCAAGGGCAGAGTTCCTTTCCTGCACTTCTTCGACGGCTTCCGTACCTCTCATGAGATCCAGAAGATCGAGAAGTGGGACTACGAAACCCTCAAGGGCATGGTCGACATGGACGCCGTACAGGCATTCCGCGACAGAGCCCTCAACCCTGAAAAGCCCGTTCTCCACGGCACCGCGCAGAACCCGGACATCTTCTTCCAGGCTCGCGAGGCTTGCAACACCTACTACAACAACGTGCCCGAGGTAGTTACCGAGTACATGAACAAGGTAAACGCAGAGATCGGCACAGATTATAAGCTGTTCAACTACTACGGCGCTCCCGACGC
>CAKSHG010000227.1 GCA_934456315.1 uncultured Oscillospiraceae bacterium
TCCATGCCGTCACTCGGTTATTTCGCTCTGCAACATCGTGTTGCACCTCCTCGTAAGGCATACAGCCTTACTTCGTCGGCTTTCCTAGAAGCTGGCACACCCCGCCCATTTTTGCTTTTCACATCGGTTTTTAGAGGTTCCCTTATTTTACTTCACAGTTGTCTTTTTCTTTTTGAACAGCGTCAGCAGGAACATTCCCACGATCGAACCGGCTGCCAGGGATACCAGGTACATCGGCCAGTTGCCTACCACTGCGAACACGAATATACCGCCGTGCGGAGCCATCAGTGTGCAGTTGAACGCCATGGAAAGTCCGCCTGCAAGTCCCGCGCCAATCATGCACGCCGGGATAACTCT
The DNA here is from genome assembly GCA_934456315.1 of uncultured Oscillospiraceae bacterium. Lineage (GTDB taxonomy): Bacteria > Bacillota > Clostridia > Oscillospirales > Ruminococcaceae > CAG-115. The sequence goes on from CAKSHG010000227.1 coordinate 358, forward strand.
AAGCGGGTCAGCCGCAGCGTAGGGGATAGCGCCCTCCGTGATGAAGCTAAGTCCCATGATATAGTTGACAGGACCGCTCTTGCGCTCTTCCTCGGTCCATCTGTTCTTGAAGAACGTGGTGGAAAGCGCGATAGCTATCGGAGGAACCATGCCGCCGACCATTACCGCCGCCATGATGTCGTAGCTTCCGGCTGCGATAGCCGCAGTGCCGAATACATAAGCCGCCTTGTTGAACGGACCGCCCATATCAATGGACATCATCGCGCCGAGGACAACGCCGAGAAGTATCTTACTGCTGCTTCCCATGTTGTGGAGGAAGTCAGAGATAGCAGTGTTTATCATTCCCATGAAGGGATTGATAGCGCACATCACGACTGCGATGATACCAAGGCCAGCCAGCGGGTAGATGAGTACCGGCTTGATACCGTTGAGCGCCTTCGGCATTTTGTCGCAGAGCTTTTCAAGACCCAGCATGATGAAGCCGCCTGCGAAGCCCGCCAGCAGCGCTCCGAGGAAGCCGGACGGCATTGCGCCGCCGACGCTCGCGAAAGTGGAGCCGGTCGTTGCCAGATAACCTCCGACCAGACCTACCAGGAAGCCGGGACGGTCTGCGATACTCTTGCCGATATAGCCCGCGAGGACAGGTACCATGAAGTTGAACGCGAACCCGCCTATGGTCTTGAACCATGCGGCAACGGGAGTCACGGTACCGAAGTTGTCGCCGGGCTGAACGCCTGCGATGGTATCTATAAGGAACGCCAGCGCGATGAATATACCGCCTGCAACTGTGAACGGAAGCATGTTCGAAACGCCGTTCATCAGGTGCTTGTACAGCTTTCTGCCGAAGCTCTCATTTCCTGCTGAGGAAGCCGCCGAGCTGCTTCCGCCCTCGTGATGATAAACGGGAGCGTCACCGTTTACAATGCGGTTTATCAGCTCGTCCGGTATCTTGATACCGTCGGAAACCTTTGTCGCGATGACCTTCTTGCCGTTGAACCGTGCCATTTCTACGGTCTTGTCGGCTGCAACGATGATACCATCGCACTTTTCGATCTCCTCGGGGGTGAGGATATTTTTTGCTCCGCCGGAGCCGTTCGTTTCTACCTTGATGGATATGCCAAGGCGCTTTCCCGCCTTTTCGAGCGCTTCCGCAGCCATGTAGGTGTGCGCGATACCGGTCGGGCAGGCGGTCACTGCGAGCACTCTGTAGCTGTTTTCTGCGGGCGTTTCGGGCTTCGCCGCAGGTTCGTCGGGGTACTTGTCTTTTTCAGCTTCGTCGATTGCCGCGAGGAAGCTTTCCTTGCTGTCGGCGGCGAGGAGCTTTGCACGGAAATCCTCGTCCATCAGCAGGGTCATCAGCCTTGAGAGCACCTCGAGATGAACGTCGCCGTTGTTCGGAGCGGCTATCATGAACAGCAGGTTGGACGGCTCATCGTCCATCGCTTCGTAGTCAACGCCGCCGGGAACTGTCATCGCCGCAAGTGACGGAGCCTTTACCGCTTCGCTCTTGGCGTGGGGTATCGCGATACCCTCGCCGACTGCGGTGGAGCTCATCGCCTCGCGGGCGAGTATGCCCTTTTTGTAGGCTTCCTTGTCTGCGATATTTCCGCCCTTTACCTGTAGGTCTACCAGCATGTCTATAGCTTCGGATTTGCTTGTGGGCGCGCCGCCAAGAAGAATGCTGTCTTTATTCAGAAGATCAACTATTCTCATGTCATTTCCTCCTCGTATTTTATCCGTAACCTGTCCGTTTATCCTATCAGTTCAGCTGCTCCAGCAGCTCAAATATCTTGTCCTTTTCCGCAAGCCCCTCGGAGAACGCCGTTGCGCCGCCGGAAGCTGTGCCGAGCTTCAGCGCGTATTCGTAGTCGCCCTTTTCGCAGCCGGCAACGAACCCCGCTACCATCGAATCCCCGGCTCCAACGGAATTTCTGACCTTGCCTTTGCATACTCCGCAGACGTGGGTCTTTCCGTTCTCGTCCAGCAGCACTGCGCCGTCGCCAGCCATTGAGATGAGAACGTTCTGCGCTCCCATTTCCTTGAGCTTTCCGGCGTACTTTACGATATCCTCGGTGGTTTTCATCTCAACGCCGAATATTTCGCCAAGCTCAAAATTGTTTGGCTTTATCAGGAACGGCTTGTATTTCAGGACGTTCAGCAGAAGATCCTTTGTCGCGTCAACGACTGCGCGTATTTTCCTGGTGCTTAGGCGTTCAAGTATCCGCTCGTAGATATCCGCCGGGAGAGATGAGGGGATAGAGCCTGCCAGCACCAGCGTGTCGCCGTCCTGGATCTCGTCGAGCTTTGAGTAAAGCGCCTTTATTGCTTCGTCGGTTATCTTCGGACCCTGACCGTTCAGCTCTGTTTCCTCGCCGGATTTTATCTTGACGTTTATCCGGGAGAATCCCTCGTTCAGATGAACGAATTCTGCGTCGATACCCTTTTCGGCAACTCCCTTTTCGATAGCCTCGCCAGTGAATCCTGCAACGAATCCCAGCGCCTTTGACTTAACGCCCAGCTCGCTTAACACTATCGAAACGTTGATACCCTTGCCGCCGAAATATATCTCCTCGCTGTCGGAGCGGTTGGTCGCGCCGGCGATGAGCTGCTTTGTATGCACGATGTAGTCTACAGCCGGGTTGAATGTGACTGTGTAAACCATTTTACATGACCTCCTTGATAGATGTATATTCTGCGTATTTCCTGTTTGAAAGCCTGTCGGTGATGACGCTCGCCTTGCCGAGCTGCGCGAATGTCGCGGAGCTCACCTCGTCGAATTTCGAGTGGTCAGCGAGTATGAACGACCTGCGGCTGCTCTCCATCGCTGCGGATTTTACCCTTGCTTCGTTCACGTCCGGGGTGGTGAAGCCTGCGGTGAGCGATATCCCGTTGGTGCCCATGAAGCACTTCGTGAAGTTGTAATTCTTGAGCGTCAGCACGCATTCCGCGCCGATTATCGCTTCTGTCAGCGCCTTTATTTCTCCGCCAGTGATGAACACCCGGAATCCTCTCTGCGCCAGTTTCTTCGCGTGGATAAATCCGTTGGTGACGAATGTGATATCTTTCTGCGGGAGGAATTCGATCATTTTTTCGGTGGTCGTGCCCGCGTCCAGGAAGATGAAATCTCCGTTTTCCACAAGCGACGCCGCATAAGCCGCTATCGCCTGCTTTTCTTCGGTGCAAATCGCGGATTTTTCCTCGACGTTTCTTTCCACTGCGGAAAAGCTCTCGTCATTGGCTATCGCACCGCCGCGCACCTTAGTAATTTTTCCCGCCTCGTCAAGAATATTCAGATCTCTTTTGACCGTTGAGGCGGATACGTCAAGTAT
>CAKSHG010000228.1 GCA_934456315.1 uncultured Oscillospiraceae bacterium
GCCAGCTGCTGACATAGAGCCGCGCCACCTCGTCGGCTTCCTGCGGCTCCATGCGGCGTATCTCCATTACTGTAAGCCTTCGATGGAAGCGTTGATCTTCGCGAGCTTCTCTTCTGCCTTCGCGAGCTTAGTACGCTCGTTTTCTATCTGCTGTGCGGGAGCCTTTGCAAGGAATCCCGGGTTATTCAGCTTCTTGGAAAGGAACTCGATATCCTTCTCCGCGGCCTTCTTCTCCTTGTCAAGACGCGCAAGCTCCTTGTCCTTGTCGACAAGCTCGCCCATCGGCATGAATACGCGGGCGGAATCAGTAACAACGGTCATCATGCCCTCTGCGGAATCCACCTTTTCAGTAACCGTGAACTCGCCTGCGCCTGCAAGTTTCTCGAAGAATCTGCGGCAGTCGCTGAACAGCTGTGTGAACTGGGTTTCTACCGTCATAGTTACTTTCTTTGACGGAGGTACGTTCAGCTCGTTGCGCTGTACTCTGATAGCCTTGATGGTGTTTACAACGCGGGAGAACTCCTCCGCAGCCTCGCCGAAGTGCAGCTTCTCGTCGTACTCACACCATTTTGCTATCATGATGCTCTCGCTGTCGGTGCCCGGCATGGACTGCCAGATCTCCTCGGTGATGAACGGCATGAACGGGTGCAGCAGCTTCAGTATGCCCTGCATGATGTAAACGAGAACATTCTGCGCTGCAAGCGCGGACTCGCCGCCCTCTGCGATACGCGGCTTGGTCAGCTCGATGTACCAGTCGCAGTAAACGTCCCAGATGAAGTCAGTGAGGTTCTGTACGGCAACGCCCAGCTCGAACGCCTCGAGATTGGAGGTGACATTCTTCACGGTGTCGTTGAACAGGCTCAGCACCCACTTGTCCTCGATGGGGAGACTCTCCGGCAGAACCGGTGTGCCGAAATCCTCGGGGAGGTTCATCAGAATGTATCTGGAAGCGTTCCAGAGCTTGTTTGCAAAGTTTCTGGAGTTAGTTACCTTGGTTTCGGTCCAGCGCATATCGTTGCCGGGAGCGTTACCAGTGACGAGGGTCAGGCGGAGCGCGTCAGCGCCGTACTTGTCGATTATCTCGAGCGGGTCAACGCCGTTGCCGAGGGACTTGGACATCTTTCTGCCCAGCTCGTCGCGGACAAGTCCGTGTATCAGAACGTCCTTGAACGGCTTCTGACCGGTGTGCTCAAGTCCGGAGAATATCATTCTCGCTACCCAGAACGGAATGATGTCGTAGCCGGTTACCAGCGTGTTGGTGGGGTAGAAGTAATCCATCTCGGGGGTCTTGTCCGGCCAGCCGAGTGTGGAGAACGGCCACAGCGCAGAGCTGAACCATGTATCGAGGGTATCCTCGTCCTGCTTTACGGGAGCGCCGCACTTCGGGCACTTCTCAAGCGGGTCGAGTGAAATTGCGGTGTGCTTGCAGGAGGGATTCTGGCAGTAGTAAGCCGGGATCCTGTGGCCCCACCAGAGCTGTCTGGAAATGCACCAGTCGCGGATATTCTCCATCCAGTAGAGATAGCCGTTCTCAAAGCGCTTGGGGATATAGCGCAGCTCACCGGACTTTACAACGTCGATAGCGGGCTGTGCAAGCTCCTTCATGGAAACGAACCACTGGAGGGAAGCGCGCGGCTCTACTGTTGTTCCGCAGCGCTGGCAGCAGCCGACATTGTGCTTGTGCGGCTCTACCTTTACAAGCAGACCCTGCGCTTCGAGGTCTGCGACCATCTGCTTTCTTGCCTCGTATCTGTCCATGCCGGCGTACTTGCCGCCTACGTCCGCGCTGATGGTTGCGTCGTCGTTCATCATGGAAATAACGGGCAGGTCATGACGCTGACCTACCATGAAGTCGTTGGGGTCATGCGCCGGGGTAATCTTAACAACGCCGGTACCGAACTCTACGTCAACATAGTCATCGGCGATTATCGGTATCTCGCGGTCGGTGAGCGGGAGCTTCACCATCTTGCCCACGATATCCTTGTAGCGCTCGTCGTTCGGATTTACAGCAAGCGCGGAGTCACCGAGCAGCGTTTCCGGACGGGTGGTAGCTATCTCAACGAAGCCGGAGCCGTCAGCAAGCGGATAGTTGATGTGCCAGAAGAAGCCGTCCTGCTCCTCGTACTCGCACTCGATGTCAGAAATGGAGGTCTTACAGTTCGGGCACCAGTTGATCATTCTTACGCCGTGGTAAATAAGCCCCTTGTTGTAGAGGTCCATAAATACCTTCTGAACGGCTCTGGAACAGCCCTCGTCCAGCGTGAAGCGCTCACGCTCCCAGTCGCAGGAGCTTCCCAGCTTCTTGAGCTGCTGAACGATACGTCCGCCGTAAATGCGCTTCCAGTCCCATGCGCGCTTGAGGAATTCCTCACGTCCTATCTGCTCCTTGGTCAGACCCTCCTCCTTCATCTTGCCGACGATCTTAGCCTCGGTCGCGATGGAAGCGTGGTCGGTGCCAGGGAGCCACAGTGCGGAATAGCCCTGCATTCTCCTCCAGCGGATAAGGATATCCTGGAGGGTATTGTCGAGAGCGTGACCCATGTGGAGCTGTCCGGTAATGTTGGGCGGCGGGATAACGATGGTGTAGGGCTTCTTCTTGGAGTCTATCTCGGCATGGAAATAGCCCTTTTCCTCCCAGTTATGATAGATACGGTCCTCGAATTCCTTCGGGGCGTAGGTCTTTGCAAGTTCCTTTCTCATTGCAATGTTGTCCTTTCGTTTTCGGATATATTTACGCGTATTTGCGTTATTTTGCTTTAAGCGAGTTGACAAGGCTCTCGTCCGGGGTGATGTACAGCGTGCGGTTGTTCGTGAATATCACCATTCCCGGCTTCGCGCCGGCAGGCTTCTTGACGAACTTCACCGCGACATAATCCACCGGGACGCCCGAACCGCTGCGCCCCTTCGAATGGAACGCCGCAAGCTGCGCAGCCTCGAACAGGGTCTGTTCCCCGGGCTGCTTTCCCTCGGTGCGGATTATAACGTGCGAACCCGCGATGCCCTGCGTGTGAAGCCAGATATCGGTCGCTTTCGCGGTTTTCAGCGTGAGCTGGTCGTTCTGGCGGTTGTTCCTGCCGACCAGTATTTCGAATCCCTCTGTTGAGCGGAAATGAAGCGGCTCGGAGGTCTTTTTCACCTTTTCGTCCGCTCTTACTCCGCCCTTGAGGTATCCCTGCTCACGCAGCTCCCGGCGTATCTCCGCCAGGTCCATTTCGCTGTCGGTACGGCTCACTGCGTCGAACACGCTGTCGATATAGACAAGTTCCTGCTGACCGCTGGCGATAAGCTCTGTGAGCTTCTTTTCGGCAGTGTCGAGCTTGCGGTACTCGGTGTAGTACTTCTGCGCATTCTGCGCAGGAGTCAGCCGCGGGTCGAGCTGTATCTCGACCGGCTCGCCGGTGGTGAAGTCCTCCAGAGTGGCTTTGGACTGCCCCTTTTCGAGCCGCCAGATGTTCGCGTTTATCAGGTCGCCCCGGACTCGGAAAACCTCCCGCTCGGAGCATTCCGCGAGCTCCTTTTTCTGTAATTCGAGCTTTCTCGAAACGCGCTCGTAGCTGTTCATCAGGAGCTTCAGCAGGTCGTGGGCGCGCTGCTTCGTGCGCTCCGACCTGTCCTGCGAAGCAAAGAATTCGTCCAGCAGACCGTTCGCAGAATCGCAGCG